>NZ_JBIXLN010000008.1:0-128836 GCF_045798555.1 Paeniglutamicibacter sp. MACA_103
CCTTCAATGTGGCACTACCATTCCACAGCGGTTTGGCTGCAAGGCCAAGACCCGACCGAAAAGGCAAACCACGAAGGCTTGAAGCGGAGGTTCCGGCCTCACTTACATATTGTCTAGTCGTTCGGGCCGGTGCCCCATACCCCGTATTCGGGGTCGATGGACTGCGGGTCCATGGCCCATAGATCTGCCAGCTGCTCCACGATCGACATGTGCACCAGCTCCGGCAGCAGTTCCGGGCCGCGGACGCACGCCTCCTCGATGGGGCGGCGGTAGAGCGTGATGCGGTCCGGGCGCCCTGGCCGCGCCGAGCGGTTGGTGGCCCACGGCACCCGGGTCCCGGCCGCCTGCGCGCGGGCCAACACCTTGGCGTTCGGGACCAGCATGATGCGGAAGTCGATGGAGGTCACCCGGTCGCCCCAGCGGTCGGCCAGGCGTTCGGCGGATTCGACGATCAGGTCCTCGAAGCGCTCGGAACGGGTGCGCGCCCCGGGCAGCGGGGCCATGATCATGGGCCCGCGCCGGCCGCGGCCGTGCCGGTTGCGCTTGCGGGCGGCGAAGCCCCGGGTGTCCCCGCTGTGCAGCGAGGCCGGATCGCGCCCGTCCAAATCGATAGACAGTTTTCCGGACATAGCACCAAGCCTATGCCACCTTGCGTCCCCGGGATCCGCCTGCCGCACGGCGGTGCGCCGTCGGCGGGCCGCCGCCCTGCGGTAGTCTGTGTAACCGTGGGATCATCCAGACTTTGTTCACGTTCGGCGTGCCGCCAGCCGGCCATCGCCACCCTGACGTATGTGTACGCCGACTCGACGGCGGTGCTGGGTCCCTTGGCGACCTTCGCGGAGCCGCATTGCTACGACTTGTGCACCCTCCATGCCGAGCGCCTGACGGTGCCGCTGGGCTGGGAAGTCATGCGCCTGGCATTGCCCGAGCAGGGGCGGTTGCGCAACGACGACCTGTACGCGCTGGCCAATGCGGTGCGGGAAAACGAGGCCCAGGCCGCACCCGCACCCGCCGCCGAGGTCCCGGCGCCACGCACCTCGCCGCCGGCCATCGAGCCGGGCAACGCCCAGTCCATGACGCGGCGCCACCTGCGGGTGCTGCGCGAAGGGAAGCAGGAGCCCTAAACTGGGTTCCATGTCGAATCTTTCAGCCCAACTCATTGCCCAGCTCCGCTGCCCGGTCACCGGTTCCACCCTCGTCCAGCACGGGGACACCCTCAGGTCCACCGGCACCGGGGCCAACGGGGAAACCTACAGCTACGACATCGTCGAGGGGATCCCGGTCATGCTGGCCACCGAGGCCACGACGATCCCCGCGCAAAGCCTGGGCTAGGCGGTAGGGGCGATGGGCATCGATTTCAAGGTCGCCGACCTTTCCCTGCACGAGGCCGGACGCCACCAGATCCGCCTGGCCGAGCACGAGATGCCGGGATTGATGTCTCTGCGTGCCGAGTATGCCGCGGCCCGGCCGCTGGCCGGGGCCCGGATCGCCGGCTCGCTGCATATGACGGTGCAGACCGCGGTGCTCATCGAAACCCTTGTCGCCCTGGGCGCGCAGGTCCGCTGGGCCTCCTGCAACATCTTCTCCACCCAGGACGAGGCCGCCGCCGCCGTGGTCGTGGGCGCCGGCACCCCCGAAGCCCCGGAAGGCGTCCCGGTCTTCGCCTGGAAGAACGAGTCCCTGGAAGACTACTGGTGGACCGCCGAGCAGATCCTCTCCTGGCCGGGGGCCGAACAGGACCCGGAGCTCGGCCCCAACATGATCCTTGACGACGGCGGGGACGCCACCATGCTGGTGCACCTGGGCGTGCAGTACGAAGCCGCCGGAGCGGTGCCCGGCCCGGAGTCCGCCGAAAGCCACGAGCACGCCATCGTGCTTGACACCCTGCGAGCCTCCCTGGCCCGGGACGGAAGCAAGTTCACGCGGATCTCCAAGAAGATCCTCGGCGTCAGCGAGGAAACGACCACCGGGGTGATGCGCCTGAACCAGATGGCCACCGCCGGCACCCTGCTCTTTCCGGCGATCAACGTCAACGACTCGGTGACCAAGTCGAAGTTCGACAACAAGTACGGCATCCGCCACTCGCTGCCAGACGGGATCATGCGCGCCACCGACGTGCTGATCGGTGGCAAGGTCGTGGTCATCTGCGGCTACGGCGACGTGGGCAAGGGCGCCGCGGAGGCCATGCGCGGCCAGGGCGCCCGGGTGATCGTCACCGAGATCGACCCGATCTGCGCGCTGCAGGCCGCCATGGACGGCTACCAGGTGGCGCGCCTGGAAACCGTGCTGGCCTACGGCGACATCTTCGTCACCACCACCGGCGGCAAGGACATCATCACCGCCGGACACATGCAGTTGATGAAGAACAAGGCCATCGTGGGCAACGTCGGGCACTTCGACAACGAGATCGACATGGCATCGCTCGCCCGCGTCCCGGGCGTCCGGAAGGTCGAGGTCAAGGCGCAGGTGCACGAGTGGACCTTCGAGCCCGGGACCGTGGGGGAGCGTTCGATCATCGTGCTCTCCGAGGGCCGGCTGCTGAACCTGGGCAACGCCACCGGGCACCCCTCGTTCGTGATGTCCAACTCCTTCACCAACCAGGTGATCGCGCAGATCGAGCTGTTCACCAAGGCCGGCAACGGCGAATACGCGAACTCCGTCTACGTGCTGCCCAAGATCCTCGACGAGAAGGTCGCGCGCCTGCACCTGGCGGCCCTGGGCGTCGAATTGACCGAGCTCACGGCCGCTCAGGCGCAATACCTGGGCCTGGACGTCACCGGCCCGTACAAGCCGGAGATGTACCGCTACTAACGTCCTGGGAGGGGCCGCGAAGCGCCGCCGGAGACCGCCGCCGGCGACGGCCGGACGCCATGCCACCTGGAATCCGGGCGCCCGCGCGTCACGGGAGAGACACGCGGACCCCAAAACGCGCTGGTGGGCCCCGGGTGAACCCTTGGCTCGATAGTCTTAGGACTGTGTTTGGCAGTGGGTGATGGTGGCCCGCCGTGCCCCGCACCGCAAGCGCACCGCATGTCAGAGTTTTGAGGGAGAAGCATGGCTGAGCAGGACGAATCGCAGACCGGCAAGCCGGGAACGCCGGCGACCGCACCGGCAGTGCACGGTGCCGAGGCCAAGACGGATTCGGCTACCGGCTCATTGAGCGCGGCCGCAGCGTCGGCCGCCGCCAAGATCGAGGCCTCGCTGGTGGCCTCGCGGGCCGCCGCCGCGCAGAAGGCCGCCGCGACGAAGGCACCGGTGGCTCCGGCCGCGAAGCCTGACGCAACGACCGAGGCCGCGCCCGCGGGTGCACCGGCCAAGCCGGCACAGGCCCCGACCGCGACAACTGCGTCCCCGGCCAAGGCCGCCCCCGCGCCCCTGAAGCCCGCCGACACGGAGAAGGCCACCCCTGCCGCGGCAACCCCCGCGAAGGCAGGCGACGCGAAGGCGGTCCCGGCCAAGCCGGCGGCACAGCCCAAAGTGGAGGAGCCCGAGGAGGTCGAGGACATCATCGCCAAGATTCCGGTGGAGCCACGTCCCGAAACCACCAAGATCGAGAAGTCGGCGGCGCCGGCCGGATCCGCGGCAGCGACCGAAAACGACCAGACCCGCGCGATGCCGCGCCCGGTGGTCCCGGCGACACCGCAAACGGCCTCCGCGATCGCCGAGGCGCGCAGCCGGGTCTTCGGCGCCTACACCCCGGTGCCCGAGCCGACCCCCGCGGCCCGCGAACGCCGTGCCGCCCGCGAGGCGGCCCTGGAATCCAAGCCGCCGCTGGCCCGCACCCTGCAGGTGCTGCTGGCCATCGCCTACCCCTTCGTGCTGTTGATCCTGGCCATCCGCCTGGTCGCAAGCCCCATCTTCCTCTGGATCGCCTACCAGCGCCCCGGCTTCCCGGCCGACAGCTTCGGGTTCACCACCGCGGACCGGCTGACCTACGGGTCCTTCGGCGTGGACTTCCTGAACAACGTCGCCGACAACCGCTACCTGGGTGAGTTGCGCGACCCCAACGGCAACCCGCTCTTCCTGGGCACCGAGGTCCAGCACATGGCCGACGTCAAGAACGTCATGTCCTTCACCTACCTGGGCGGGGCCATCCTGGGCGTCATCGCGCTCATTGCGCTGGCATACCTGGGCAAGCGCTACGCCGGCGGCGTCCGCCGCGGACTCTTTGCCGGATCCGTCGCCACGTTGGTCCTGCTGGCCGGGCTCACCACCCTGGCGATCCTGGGCTGGGACAGCTTCTTCACCACGTTCCACCGGATCTTCTTCGCCAACGGCACCTGGACGTTCAACTACTCGGACACGCTGATCCGGCTCTACCCGCCGCAGTTCTGGATCGATGCGGCCATCGGCATCGGCGGCCTGGTGGTCATCACCGCGCTGGTGACCCTCATCGCCACCTGGCCCACGGCCAAGCGCCGTGAGGGCTCGCGCCTTCGCCAGGAAAAGCGCGTCTTCGGCCTCTAGCGTTTCCGGCACACTATCGGCCACACATGATTCCCGGGTGTTTCCCGGTCCCGTTCCGGGGCCGGGAAACACCCGGGAATTGCCGTATCCGGGACCTTTCAGCGGCGGTAGATTTCCTCGACCCGGTCTTCGAAGTCCTTGATGACGCTGGCCCGCTTCACCTTCAGGGAGGGGGTCAGATGGCCCGACTCCTCGGTGAACTCCGCCTCCAGGACCGCGAACTTCCGGATGCCCTCGGCCCTGGACACCGTGGCGTTGGCGGCATCCACCGCGCCCTGGAGCTCGGCGAGCACCGCCGGATGCGCCGCGGCCTGGGCACCGGAGAGCGCCGGCAGCGAGTTGGCCCGGCACCACGGTGCAAGTTCGTCGGGATCCAGGGTCAACAAAGCCGCGATGAACGGGCGGTTCTCGCCCACCAGGACCACCTGGGAGACCAAGGGCGAGGCGCGGATGATTTCCTCCAACGGCCCGGGCGCCACGTTCTTGCCGCCGGCGGTCACCAGGATGTCCTTCTTGCGGCCGGTGATGGACAGGAACCCGGCCTCGTCAAGCGTCCCGGTGTCGCCGGTCCTGAAGAACCCCTCGTCGTCGAAGGCCTCCGCGGTGGCCCGCGCGTTGCGGTGGTACCCGGCGAACACGCCGATTCCCTTGACCATGACCTCGCCGTCCGGCGCGATGCGGACGGTGGTTCCCGGGATGGGGATGCCCACGGAACCCACGCGCAGGTGCCCGGCCATGTTCACGGTGGCGGGGGCCGTGGTCTCGGTGAGGCCGTAGCCCTCCAGCATGCCCACGCCGGCGCCGCGGAAGAAGTGGGCCAGCCCGGGGTTCAGCGCGCTGGCACCGCAGATCGCGTAGCGCACCCGGCCGCCCAGCACCGCCCGCAGCCTCGGGTAGAGCACCTTGTTGAACAGCGCGTGCCTGGCCAGCAGGGCGGGGGAGCGGCGCGAGGAGAGGCCCCGGGCGCGGGCGTCGGCGCTTTTGGAGAATTCGATGGCCGCCGACTCGGCCTGGGCGAAAAGCCGGCCCTTGCCGGCCGCCAGTGCCGTTCCCGCCGCGGTGGCGCGGATCTTTTCGAAGATCCGGGGCACCGCCAGCAGGAAGCCGGGCCGCACCTCGGCCAGGTCCTGCACCAGCGTCGCGGCGGAGGGGGTGTGGGCAATGGTCGATCCGGCGTGCACGCACACCTGCTGCACGGCACGGGCCAGCACGTGTGCCAACGGCAGGAACATCAAGGTCCGTTCGTTGGCGCCCAGGACCGGGGCCATGTGTGCGGCCAGGTTCACGGCAACGAGGGAGAAGTTCGCGTGCGTCATCATGCAGCCCTTGGGCCGCCCGGTGGTGCCGGAGGTGTAGACCAGGGTGGCGACATCACCCAGCCCGGCGGCGGTCCTGGCGGCCTCGACCTGCTCGTCGTCGATGCTGCCGGCGGCGCCCGCGGCAACCAGGTCCCGGAGGCCGGCGGCCGGGATGCCGTCCGGCACGGGGGAGGACTCCTGCTCGAAGCTCCACACCGTCACCTCCTCGCCCAGGGAACCGGCGGCCTGCCCGATGACCCGGGCGCACGCCGGATCCTCGGCGAAGACGTGGCGGGCCCCGGAGTCCTCAAGGATCCACGCCACCTGGTGCGCCGAGCTGGTCTCGTAGATGGGCACCGACACCGCGCCGGCGAACCAGATGGCCTGCTCGGCCAACGCCCATTCGTAGCGCGTGCGGGACATGATCGCGACGCTTTGCCCCCGTCCGATCCCGGCGGCCAGCAGCATCTTGGCCAGCGAGCGGACGTCCGCGACGAAGTCGGCGGTGGACACGTCGAACCACGACCCGTCGCGTTTGACGCTGAAAAGCGGTGCGTCGTTTTCCCGCCCCAGGCGGTCCATCAGCAATTGGGTGGTGTTGAATTCCTGCGGCAGGTCCGTGAGAAGTGGGGTGCTGGCTTCGCGCATGGTGTGCTGGTTCCTGGGGGTGGGCGTCATGTGGTCTGGGCCATAGTCTATGTTACTCACCAGTAATTTAGGGTTTAGCCCCAGCTGGGCATCCAAATGTGGTTGCGCCAGTTCTCGTAGGTGACCATGTCCCCGGTCCACACCGGCAGGAAGAACGCGGAGACGGCAACGACCAGGGCCAGGAAGATCCCCACGCCCCACAGTGTGCGGCGGGCGTGCCACGGCACCTGGCGGTCGGTGGGCAGGAACCTGCCCAGCACGTAGCACAGCGAGAGGATGAGGAACGGGGCGAAGGGCAGGGTGTAGAAGAAGAACATGGTGCGGTCCGGGTAGGCGAACCACGGCAGGAATCCCGCGGCCAGCCCCGTCAGGATGGCCCCGGCGCGCCAGTCGCGGGCGCCGATCCAGTAGAAGAGCACCAGCAGCAGGCTCAGCGTCGCCGCCCACCACATGATCGGGTTGGGCAGGTCGGTGATCGCCTGCACGCAATTGGCGCTGGTGCACCCGTACTCGCCGTTGCTCCGCGACTCGTAGAAGAAGAGCACGGGGCGTCCGGCAAAGAGCCAGCTCCAGGGCGAGGATTCCCAGCCGTGCGGCGAGCCCAGGCCCTCGTGGAACGCGAAGGCCGCCCGGTGGTATTCACCGAGCGAACGCAGCACCTCCGGGACCCAGCCCCAGGTTTCCGAGGGGTTCTCCGCCGCCCACCGGCGGTAGCGTCCGTCGGCCGAGAGCAGCCAGCCGGTCCAGGTGGCCAGGTACACCGCCAGGGCCGTGGGGATGATGAGCAGGAAGGCAGGGATCCCGTCGCGGGTCAGCCCGGCAAGGAACCAGTGGCGGATCCCGGCGCGGCGCCGCGCGCCGAGGTCCCAGAGCACCGTCATCAGCCCGAAGACGGCAATGAAGGACAGCGCCGACCACTTCACCCCGGCCGCGCACCCGAGCATCACCCCGGCGGCCAGCCGCCACGGCCGCCACCACAGCCACGGGCCGTAGGCCAGCAGTCGGTCCCCGGGACGCGACCCGTCCGCGGTCGACAAGGCCCGGGCCAGTTTTTCGCGCCCGTGGAAGCGGTCAAGGAGCAGGGCGAGGAACCCCGCCAGGAGGAAGAACATCAGGAAGATGTCCAGCAGCCCGGTGCGGGACATGACGATTTGGTGTCCGTCGATGGCCGCCAGCAGGCCGGCCACGCCGCCCAGGAACACCGAGGAGAACAGCTTCTGGGCCACCAGCGCGCAGAGCAGCACCGCGAGGGTGCCGAGAAGCGCGGCGGAAAAGCGCCAGCCCAGCCCGTTGTCGGTGCCGAACAGCCACATCCCGCCGGCGATCAGCCACTTGCCCAGCGGGGGATGGACCACGAAGGAGGCGCTGTCCCCGGGTTCCGGGTGCCCGGCGATGAAGGCGGCGTTGGGGTCATCGCCCCACTCCAGCTCGTAGCCCGCCTGCATCATGGTGTAGGCGTCCTTGACGTAGTAGGTTTCGTCGAAGATCAGCAGGTGCGGGTGCGCGAGGTTGGTGAATCGCAACACCCCCGCGAGTACGGTGACGGCCAGCGGAACGATCCAGCCCCAGATCCCGGTCCGGTGCAGCGGGCCCACCAGGCGGTCCCTCAGGGCCTCGATCCCGAAGGCGCCGGCCGGGGGAAGGACCCAGCGCCGATGTCTCTGCGTGGAAGCGGTAGTCACCGTCAACACTCTACCGGCGCCCGCCGACGGGATCCGGCGGCACGCGCGGGCAGTAGGCTTGGGGCGTGGAAACTCAAGAAACCCCGGGCCAGATCGTCCTGGCGGCGACCCCCATCGGCAACCTTTCCGACGCGTCCCCACGCCTGATCGAGCTCATGAAGAGCGCGGACATCGTGGCCGCGGAGGACACCCGGCGCTTCCTGCACCTGGCCACCGGCCTGGGCGTCCGCGTGCCCGGGCGGCTGATCAGCTACCACGAGCACAACGAAACCCACCGGCTCACCGAGCTGCTCGAACTGGTGGCCGGCGGGGCCACGATCCTGGTGGTCTCCGACGCGGGCATGCCCGCGGTCTCCGACCCCGGGTTCAAGCTGGTCGAGGCCGCCGTGGCCGCCGGCGTCACGGTGACGGCGGTCCCTGGGCCCTCGGCCGTGCTCACCGCACTGGCCCTGTCCGGGCTGCCCACCGACAGGTTCACCTTCGAGGGCTTTTTGCCCCGCAAGGCGGGGGAGCGCACCAAGCGCCTGCAGGATTTGGCGACAGAGGAACGCACCATGGTCTTCTTCGAGGCCCCGCACCGACTGGACGCGATGGTCCGTGCGCTGCGCGACGCCTTCGGGCCCGAGCGCAAGGGCGCCATCGCCCGCGAACTGACCAAGATGTACGAGGAAGTGATCCGCGGAAGCCTCGACGAGCTGCTGCTCTGGGCCGAGGGCGAGGTCCGCGGGGAGATCGCCGTGGTCATCGCCGGTGCGCCCGCCGGGGAACCGGCGCGGGCCACCGACCACGTGGCCCAGGTGCAGCAACTGGTCTCCGAGGGCCTGCGGCTCAAGGAGGCGGTGGCTGCGGTGGCCGAGACCGAGCGGGTGTCCAAGCGCGAACTCTACGCGGCGGTGCTCGAGGCCCGCGCCTGATTCCGGCCCGCCGAATCGGGGCGGCCCGGCGCCCCCGAAACACCGTCGGGGCGCGCGTGGGGTACCTGCACAAAATGGGGGCTGCGTCATAGTGCAGTTGGAAATTTACAGTGACTTGCCGCGGCACTAGCGTGGAGACCAACAAGATCCTGCAATTCTCGCAACACCATACTGTTCAAGGGAGAACGCCCCAATGACCATTACCCCCGAACGCGAAGCCGAGCTACTCGCCTCCGTCCCGACCGGTTTGCTGATCAATGGCGAATGGCGCGACGCCTCCGACGGCGGAACCTTCGATGTCGTCGATCCGGCCACCGGCAAGGTGCTTGCAACCCTGGCCAGCGCGACCTCCGAGGACGCCATGGCCGCCCTCGACGCCGCGGACGCCATCCAGTCCAAGTGGGCCCTGACCGCACCGCGCGAGCGCGCGGAGATCCTGCGCCGCGCCTTCGACCTGGTCACCGCGCGTGCCGATGACTTCGCGCTGCTGATGAGCCTGGAAATGGGCAAGCCGGTCCCCGAGGCCCGCGGCGAGGTCACCTACGGCGCCGAGTTCCTGCGCTGGTTCTCCGAGGAGACGGTGCGCGACTACGGCCGCTACCTCACCACCCCCGAGGGCAAGAACAAGATGATCGTGCAGACCAAGCCGGTCGGCCCGTGCTTGCTGATCACCCCGTGGAACTTCCCGCTGGCCATGGCCACCCGCAAGGTCGCCCCGGCGATCGCCGCCGGCTGCACCATGGTGCTCAAGCCCGCCAAGCTCACCCCGCTGACTTCCCAGCTCTTCGCCGCCGTCATGATGGAAGCCGGCCTGCCGGCCGGCGTGCTCAACGTGGTCTCCTCCAAGAGCGCCTCGAAGATCTCCGGCCCGCTGATGCAGGATGACCGCCTGCGCAAGGTCTCCTTCACCGGCTCCACCGCCGTGGGCAAGATGCTCATGAAGGACGCCGCGGACAAGGTGCTGCGCACCTCCATGGAGCTCGGCGGCAACGCGCCGTTCCTGGTCTTCGAGGACGCCGACCTGGACGCCGCCGTCGAGGGCGCCATGGCCGCCAAGATGCGCAACATGGGCGAGGCCTGCACCGCGGCCAACCGCTTCCTGGTCCACGAGTCCGTGGCCAAGGAGTTCATCGCCAAGTTCGCCGCAGCCATGGGTGCGCTGAAGACCGGACGCGGCACCGAGGCCAGCACCAACGTCGGCCCGATCATCGATGCCGGTGCGCGCGACGACATCCACGCGCTGGTCTCCAAGGCCGTCGAGGCAGGCGCCGTTGCGGAGACCGGCGGCGCCCCGGTCGAGGGCCCGGGCTACTTCTACGCACCGACCGTGCTGTCGAACGTCGCCAACGACGCGGAGATCCTGCGCCAGGAAATCTTCGGCCCCGTCGCCCCGGTGACCACCTTCCGCGACGAGGCACATGCCATCGAACTGGCCAACGCCAGCGAGTACGGCCTGGCCTCCTACATCTACACCCGCGACCACAACCGCCTCTTCCGCGTCGCGGAGCAGATCGAATTCGGCCTGGTCGGATTCAACGCCGGCGTCATCTCCAACGCCGCCGCCCCGTTCGGCGGCGTGAAGCAGTCGGGCCTGGGCCGCGAGGGCGGCGCCGAGGGCCTGGCCGAGTACACCACCACCCAGTACATCGGCATCGCCGACCCGTACGCCGCACGCTAGGAACACCGGCGCACGCAGCACGGCGCCCCCGGCTCCGCCCTTTCCCCTCGCGGGGGAGGAGCGGAGGCGGGGGCGCCGTTCGCATTTGCTAGTGGTAGGGGTCCTCGAAGTCATGGCCCAGCAGCGTGCGCAGGTAGTCGCCGTAGCCGCTCTTGCCCAGCTTCGCCGCACACGCCTCCAGCGCCGCATCGTCGATCAGGCCCCGGCGCCAGGCGACCTCCTCGGGAACGCCGATCTTCAGTCCCTGCCGCGCCTCGATGGTGCGGATGAAGTTCGAGGCGTCGTTGAGCGAATCGAAGGTCCCGGTGTCCAGCCACGCGGTGCCGCGGGCCAGCACGTTCACGCGCAGCGAGCCCTCGTCGAGGTATTGGCGGTTGATGTCGGTGATCTCCAGTTCCCCGCGCGCCGAGGGCTCCAGGACCCTGGCCCGCTCGATCACGGTGTTGTCGTAGAAGTAGAGTCCCGGCACCGCGTAGTGGCTCCGGGGGTTCTGCGGCTTTTCCTCCAGGGACACCGCCTTGCCCTCGGCGTTGAACTCCACGACGCCATAGGCGCCCGGGTCCTTGACCCAGTACCCGAAGATCGAGGCCCCGCCGTCGGCATGGAAATCGGCCAGCTGCGACCCGAAGCCCGGGCCGTAGAAGATGTTGTCGCCCAGCACCAGGGCCACCGGCCCGTCGCCGATGTGCGCGGCCCCGATGAGGAAGGCCTGCGCCAGACCGTCGGGCGACTCCTGGACCGCGTAGTCGATCCGGATCCCGAACTGCGACCCGTTGCCCAGCAGCCCGCGGAACTGGTGCGCGTCGCCCGGCGTGGTGATGACCAGGATTTCGGTGATGCCCGCGAGCATCAGCGTGCTCAGCGGGTAGTAGATCATGGGCTTGTCGTAAACAGGTACGAGCTGTTTTGAAATCCCATGTGTGATCGGATGCAAGCGCGATCCGGTGCCCCCAGCAAGTATGATCCCCTTCATGGGGCCCATAGTAGGCACACCTAGCCGTGCTTGGGGAGGGGCGCTAGCCTTGCAACCATGAAAAGAATCCTGATAACCGGGGGTGCGGGATTCATTGGGGCAAACTTCGTGCACTATTTGATCGAGCACTCCGACGCCGAAATCACCGTTCTCGACGCCCTGACCTATGCGGGGAACAAGGAATCGTTGCGCGGGATACCCGCTGCGCGCCTGCACCTGGTGGTCGGGGACATCACCGATGCGCCGCTGGTCGGGCAGCTGGTGGCAGCGGCCGACGCGGTCGTGCATTTTGCCGCCGAGTCGCACAACGACAACTCGCTCTTCGACCCCCGGCCGTTCTTGGACACCAACGTGGTGGGCACCTACACGCTGCTGGAGGCGGTGCGCCGCCACGATACGCGCTTCCACCATATTTCCACCGACGAGGTCTACGGGGACCTGGCACTCGATGATCCCGCCCGGTTCACCGAGTCGACCCCCTACAACCCCTCCAGCCCGTACTCCTCCACCAAGGCGGCCTCGGACCTGTTGGTGCGGGCCTGGGTGCGCTCCTTCGGGGTGCGGGCCACCATCAGCAACTGCTCCAACAACTACGGCCCCTACCAGCATGTGGAGAAGTTCATTCCGCGGCAGATCACCAACATCCTGCACGGGGTGCGGCCCAAGCTCTACGGCGCCGGGGCCAACGTGCGCGACTGGATCCACGTGGAGGACCATTCCTCGGCTGTGTGGGAGATCCTGCGCCGCGGGACGGTGGGCAGGACCTACCTCGTCGGCGCCGACGGGGAGAAGTCCAACCGCGAGGTGCTGGGGCTGATCCTGGGCCTCATGGGCCAGGACCCCGGGGCATTCGACACCGTCGCGGACCGGGCGGGCCACGACCTGCGCTACGGGATCGACGCGACCGTGCTGCGCGAGGAACTCGGCTGGAGCCCGGCGCACCGGGACCTTTCCGCCGGGCTGGCCCGGACCATCGACTGGTACCGGCGGAACCCCTGGTGGTGGGAGGGTTCCAAGGCCGGAACCGAGGACCGCTACCTGCAACAGGCCGCCGCGCAGGGCGCCGAAGGCCACGGAACCGGAAAAATCGGGGACGGGGCATGAACGAGCCAACGGTGCAACGGACCGGGATCCCCGGGCTGCTGCTGGTCCAGCTGCCCGTCCACGAGGATGCGCGCGGCTGGTTCAAGGAGAACTGGCAGCGCGAAAAGATGGTGGCGGCGGGGCTGCCCGACTTCCGGCCCGTGCAAAACAACGTCTCCTTCAACCGCAACCCCGGCACCACCCGAGGCATCCACGCCGAACCCTGGGACAAGTACGTCGCGGTCGTGGGCGGGGAGGTCTTCGGCGCCTGGGTCGACCTGCGCGCCGGGGAAGGCTTCGGCAAGAGCTTCAGCACCAGGCTGGGCCCGGGGCAGGCCGTCTTCGTCCCGCGCGGGGTCGGCAACGGCTTCCAGACCCTGGCACCCGACACCGGCTACAGCTACCTGGTCACCGAGCACTGGACCGAGGCCGCGCGCGACAAATACACGTTCCTGAACCTCGCCGACGCACAGGCCAACATCCCCTGGCCCATTGCGCTGGAACAGGCCACGGTCTCCGACGCCGACAGGGGGCACCCGCACCTGGCTGGGGTGCGGCCCGTCGCCCCGCCCAGGACGCTGGTCCTGGGGGCCAACGGGCAGGTGGGCCGCGCCCTGGCCGCGCTGGCGCCGGCCGACGGCTACGACTTCCGCAGCCGCGCGCAGCTGGACATCGCGGATCCGGCGCAACTGGCCGCGGTGGACTTCTCCGCCTATGCCACGGTCATCAACGCCGCGGCCTACACCCGGGTGGATGCCGCCGAGACCGCCGAGGGCCGCCGCGAGGCGTGGTCCACCAACGTCACCGCGCTGGCCGCCCTGGCCGCGGCCTGCACCCGGCACGACCTGACGCTGGTGCACCTCTCCAGCGACTATGTCTTCGACGGCGAACGCACCGTGCACACCGAGGACGAGGACCCGAGCCCGCTGGGGGTCTACGGGCAGACCAAGGCCGCCGGGGACGCCATCGTCGCGGGCGTGGCCAAGCACTACGTGGTGCGCACCAGCTGGGTGGTGGGGGACGGGAACAACTTCGTGGCCACCATGGCCGGGCTGGCAGGGCGCGGCATCGACCCCGCGGTCGTCGACGACCAGGTCGGGCGACTGGGGTTCGCCACGGACGTGGCCTCCGGGATCCTTCACCTGCTGGAGGCCCGGCCGCCCGCCGGCACCTACAACCTGAGCAACTCGGGCGAGCCGGCCTCCTGGGCGCGCATCGCCGCGGAGGTCTTCACCGTGCTGGGGCAGGACCCCGGCCGGATCACCCCGACCTCCACGGCCGCCTACTACGGCTCGCGCCCCGGCATCGCCCCGCGCCCCGCGAACAGCACCCTGGACCTGGCCAAGATCGGCGCGGCCGGGTTCGCGCCGCGGGACCAGTTCGAGGCCCTGGCCGACTACCTGGCCGGCTACCGGGCCGAGGCGTAGCCGGCCGCTTCCAGCGGGCGCGGGGCGAAGAGCGAACGCGGCCACAGCCCGCGCCCCAGGCGCTCGCCGGCGCCCATCGAGCCGGCGATCGTCCGCTTCACCTCGCCCAGGGCCTGCCCCAGCGCCGCCGGGTCGGGGCCGGCGCCGGGGCGCGCGTAGCGCTGGCGCTCGTAGGCGCCGGCCAGCAAGGCCAGGGGTTCGGCGGCCGCGGGGAAGGTGCGGGCCAGGCGCCGGGCATAGTCGCCGGCCGACTCGTCCAGGCGCATGGGCCAGGCGTAGTCCAGGCCCAGGGCCACCAGCTCGGCCCAGGCCGCCGCGGGCCCGGTTTCCCTGCCGCGCCGGACCTCCGCGAGCCCCGGCCGGCGCAGGCGCGTCAGGCGGCCGGTGCGCTGGATCCGGCGCACGAGCCACGGCACGGCCCCGGCCAGCAGCACGACCAACACCATGCGCGCCACGTCCGGTCCCGGGGTCCCGGCGCCCGGGCCGCTGCCCGGTGCCGCAGCCGGTGCATCGGAGGAGGCCGCGGTGGAACCGGAGGCCGAGGCGGAATTTGTCGGGTTGGTCGGGTTGGTCTCCGGGGCGGAGCCGGCGCTGGGTGCGGGCAACGCCGGCGCATAGGCGGGCGGGACCCCGCGCCCGGGGGTCGGCTCGAACGCCACCCATCCGGCCCCGGGGAAGTAGAGCTCCGGCCAGGCGTGGGCGTTGCGCGAGCTGACGGTGAATTCGGCCAGTTCCGTGCCGTTCTGCCCGGTGATCGACACCCCGGTGGGGGTGCCCGGGGCGTAGCCGGTGACCAGCCTGCTGGGGATGTCCAGCTCCCGGGACATCAGGGCCATGGTGGAGGCGAAGTGCACGCAGTACCCGGCCTTTTTCTCCAGGAAGGCATCGATGACGTCCATGCCGCTGCCGTCGTAGCCGTCCTGGACCGGGGTCTGCTCGGAGTACGTGAAGGCCGCCGAACGAAGGTAGTCCTGGATGGCGACGGCCTGGTTGTACGGGTCGGCCCCGGCGTCGCCCACCGCGTCCTCGGTGGCCCGGGCCAGGGAATCGGGGACGTCGTCGGGCAGCTGCAGGTATTGCGGGTCGACCTCGGCAAAGAAGCCGCGCGGAATCGAGGACGACAAGTCCTGAAGCATTCGTGCGGAGATCTCCGGGTTCACGCTCATCACGGAGTAGTCGGCGGCCACCGGCACCTGGTCCTCGGCGGCGAGCAGGGTGCCGGTGTCGGGGCTCCATCCCCAGTTTCCGCCCAGGCCGTTGAGCGTGATCGAGTTGGCGGGAAGCGGCATCCACGCGCCGCGGTACCGGTCGGTGAGTACCCGCGTGAAGACGGGCTGCGCGGACTCGAACGCGCTCGGGAAGGCGCGTGTCACCAGGTTCGCGGTGGCCGGGACCCGGTAGGTCTCGGGGTCCGGCAGCCAGCGGTCCGCCGCGAGCTGGCCGATCACCGAGGTGCGCAGGTAGGTGGGGGAACCCGAATCGGTGAAGTAGCGCAGCACCGTGCCGGAGGAGCGGTTGCGCAGGTCGTTGCCCAGCGCGATCAGCGGGTCGATGTTGGTCGCGAGCCTGCCCCAGGACGGACGGGTCCCCTCGGTGAGCATGCCCTTGGAAAACCCGGGAATGGCGGCGGGCAGCAGCAGCAACGCGATGAGCGCACCGGCGATGAGCGCGCCGCCCTGCAGCAGCGCCCCGCGGGCGCGCGGCGCGGGGGAGTCCCGCAGCCCGGAGGCCCCCTGCGGGGCCGCGAGTTCCACGGCGCGGCGCTTGCCGGAGCGGGTGCCGGCCGCCAGCCACCGGGAGGCGGCCAGCACCAGCAGGTAGCCCACCGCCGTGGTGCACACCGCTCCGATCCCGGCCCCGTGCGGCTCGAAGAGCGAGGCGATGGACAGCAGCAGCGCCAGCGGGATGCCGGCCAGGGCCGCGGCGCGAAGCTCGAAGGCCAGGGTGTCCACGGCAAGGGCCACCGCGGCGGCCCAGAGGCAGACGGAGAAGACGATCACCCCGGTGGTTTGCACCGGCGGCACCTGGGAGCCCATTTGCTCGTTGGCCATGGCCCAGACCTTCAGCAGGGCGCGGTAGGTCGACCCGGTGGGAACCACGCCCAGCCAGGCGGTGTTGGAGAAGAACAGGAAGGTCAGTGCCATGACGGCCACCACGGCTCCGGCAAGCGTCGCCAGGTAGCGGCGGGAGGTGAGGCACCGCACCAGGTTGGTGGCCAGCACGATGCAGGCCACGACGACGAACACCTGGAGCATCCATCCCCAGCCGCTGACCACCCCGTGCACCGAGGCGGTGGCCCCGAGCATCGCCACGAGCGTGGCCAGCGCCGCGAACGCGGCCGCCGGGACCCCGGCGGCCGGTGCCCGGTGCGTCCGGGCGGCCGGCGCCGGTTCCGGGGTGCGGGTCCGGGGGAGGGTCGCGGTGCTCATGACCGGCTCCCCAATGCGCCCCAGGCCTCGGCGAGCGTGGTCTTCGGGTTCACCGCGACGGCGGACCAGCCGGCCTGCCGGAAGCGCGAGATGACCGGGTGCAAGTGGTCCTCGCGGTTGGCCACGCACAGCACCGTCACCTTGCTGCGGGCCCCGACGACCTCGAGCCAGGCATCGGCCTGCTCCTCGGTGGGCTCGCCCAGGATCAGCACCAGCCGGTCGCCGCGCTCGCGCATGCGTTCCTTCAGGGCTGCGGCGAGCGTCGCCCGGTCGCTCTCCCGGCGCACCATCCCGGCGTCTTCCAGGCCCAGGGCCGCGAGCGCCTGTTGCATCCGGGACGTGGCGTGGGGCCCGGCAAAGAGCTCGTCGGCGTCCTCGGTGCCCGAGGCGCTCACGTCGTTGATGCCCTGGCCGCGGTGGTCGATCAGGTCGATCCCGAACCCCGTTTGCGCCAGGTAGGCGCCGACGCCCAGCGCCGCGTGCAGTGCCCATTCGAACCTCCGGCTGGAGTCCTTGGGGGCGGAGGTGAATTGCGGGATCTGCAGGGTCGGCTCGGTGCCCACGCCCTGGGCGAGGAAGGCCGCGCGGGAGCGGTCGAGCATGATCACCGCGCGCGGGGTGGCCCGGTAGTCCTCCTGGCGCACCATCAGCGAGCCGCGCCTGGCGGTGGCGGGCCAGTGGATGCGCCGCACGGTGTCCCCGGGCCGGTACTCGCGGGTCATCACCTCGAAGGAATCGGGGGTCAGCCGGCGGTTGGACGCGGCCTGGCCGTGGGAGCCGTGTTCGCCGGGAATCCCGGTGGGCTCCAGCGCCTCGCACACCGGCAGGGCAATCAGGGCGCTGGGCGCATCGAGGGCGGCGGGCCGGGCGGCGAGCCCGAAGACGTCGGCAACCTGTGCCCGCACCGGCCCGACAGCGTAGATGCCGCGGGTGGCCGGCCGCAGCCGGTACTCGTACCAGCTGCCCGAGCCCTGCACCGCGGTGCGCGAGGGATAGCTGAACTCCGGGCCCTTGCCGAAGTCCTCGGGCAGGGTGTCGGTGAGCGGGATCGAGGCGCCGGCGCGTCCGGAGTGGGTGATGTGCAGCCGCACCCGCACCGGGGAATCGGTGGTTGCCTGCGCCGGGCTGAAGGTCCGCTCCACGCTCAGCGCCGGATTGCCGAAGCGCAGCAGGAAGGCCGCCAGCAGGGGGGTGAGCAGCAGGAACAGGGAGATCGCCAGCAGCTCGCGCCGCCCCAGCAGGAAGGCCAGCAGCAGGGCGATGGCCCCGGAGGCAAAAAGCCCCCAGCCGCGGGCCGTGAGGAAGCCCAGGTGGACCTTCTCGCGCAGCGTCGTCGGCTTCTCCGCGATGGAAAAGCGGTGGTGGGTGGGGGATTCGCGGAACTCGTTGGGTTCCGCGGCGTTGGTGCTCATGCTTGTCTCGCCTGGTCTCTAACGCGCCCGGCCCTAGCCGCGGGCCCCGGCGCGCACCGGTATCGCGTTGAGGATGGCCACCAGGATGGATTCGGGGTTGGCGCCGGCGGCCTCGGCCCGGCGGTGCAGGATCAGCCGGTGGCCCAGCACCTTGGCGGCGATGTTGCGCACGTCCTCGGGCAGCACGTAGTCGCGGGCGTTCAGCGCGGCCTCGGCCTTGGCCGCCCGCAGCAGCTGCAGCAGGGAACGCGGGGAGGCACCCAGGCGGATGTCTGAATGCTCGCGCGTCGCCCGGCCCAGGGCCACCACGTATTCCTTCACGGGCTCCGAGACGTAGACCGCCGCGACGGTGTTGATCAGCGTGTGCAGCGCGTCCAGGTCCAGCACCGCTTGCAGGTCGTCCAGCGGCGAGGTGGACTGGTGGGTCTCGAGCATCGCCATCTCCGCGGCGGCGTCCGGGTAGCCCATGGAGATCTTGGCCATGAACCTGTCGCGCTGTGCCTCGGGCAGCGGGAAGGTGCCCTCGAGTTCGATGGGGTTCTGCGTGGCGATCACCATGAAGGGGGTCTCCAGCCGGTGGGTGATCCCGTCGACGGTGACCTGTCCCTCCTCCATGCACTCGAGCAGGGCGGACTGGGTCTTGGCGTTGGCCCGGTTGATCTCGTCGCCGATGACGATGTGTGCGAAGACCGGGCCGGGCCGGAACTGGAACTCGTGGGTGTTCTGGTTGAAGATCGACACGCCCGTCACGTCCGAGGGCAGCAGGTCCGGGGTGAACTGGATGCGGTGCACCGTGCAGTCGACGGACTTCGCCAGGGTCTTGGCCAGCATCGTCTTGCCGACCCCCGGCACGTCCTCCAGCAGCAGGTGCCCCTGGGCCAGCAGGACGGTCAGGGCGGTGCGCGCAACCTCCGCCTTGCCATCGATCACCGTGGCAATCCCGGCCAGCACTTTTTCGCAGACCCGGCCGAATTCGTCGGCGGGAAGAACCTGGGACTCGGTGGAAAGCGACATGCAACGTCCTCCTGGAGCGCATCCGATCGGCGGGCCGTCATAGCCCTTCATCCCCACGATACCGCCAATGTTGTGCCCTGCATCACGCTGAAGCCGCCGAGTCGCCCATCCGCGTACGCTGGATGGGCGAGTGCTCATTGTCCCGGGAGGCCGGGGCACGTAACGAAGGGGACGTGGCAACCATGTCAACGGCAAACCAGCAAGTGGAAAACTCACTGGCCCGGGCGGTGCCGGCGGCCTACCTGCCGACCCCGGCGGCGGTCGAATCCGGGGCGCCGAGCCGCAGCACCCAGGACGAACAAGGCAAGAAGCGCGACCTCTCCTACCCTCCGGCCCCGGCGCCGCTGCCCTTTGGCGTGCCCGACAACCACACTCACCTGGATTTCCGTGACGGTTCGGTCCATGTCACCGTCGCCCAGGCGCTGGACGCGGCGAATGCGGTGGGCGTGCCCGGGGTCATCCAGGTCGGCTGCGACGTGGAATCCTCCGAATTCGCCCTCCGCGCCGCCGAGCAGGACCCGCGCGTGCTGGCGGCCGTGGCCATCCACCCCAACGACGCCGCGCGCCTGGCCGCGACCGGGGACCTCGAGGGTGCGATTGCCCGGATCGAGGAGCTGGCCGCGCACGACCGCGTGCGTGCGGTGGGCGAAACCGGGCTGGACTATTTCCGCACCGGCGAGGCCGGCCGCCCGGCTCAGGAACACTCCTTCCGCGAGCACATCCGCATCGCCCGCGAGCACTCCAAGGCCCTGCAAATCCACGATCGTGACGCACATCTCGATGTGGTGCGCGTCCTGGAAAGCGAGGAACTTCCCGAGCGCGTGGTCTTCCACTGTTTTTCCGGCGACGCGGAACTGGCCCGGATCTGCAATGCGAACGGTTGGTACCTCTCCTTCTCCGGCACCGTGACATTCAAGAACTCGCACGACCTGCGCGATGCATTGTCGGTGGCCAACCCCGAATTGGTGCTGGTGGAGACCGACGCCCCGTTCCTCACCCCGCACCCCTACAGGGGTCGTCCGAATGCCAGCTACCTGATCCCGCAGACGGTGCGTTTCATGGCCGAATCCATGGGTGCGGACCTGGAGGAATACTGCCGGACGCTGGCCGCAAACACGAGGCGTGTCTACGGGGACTTTTAGCCCATTTTGTGCACAAGGCAAGCACGAAGTGCTTGCGGCCTTATTACGATTCGGTTACGGTTGGTTTTTAGTAGCCGGGATCGGGGAAGGTTCCCGGGTGCATTTGATTCTGCCTGCGGCAGGGGAAACCCTGCTCCGCAGCGCGACATCGACAGATGAAATGAATTGGATTGTGCTCGCACCAATCAATGGGCACACGGTGGGCTGCGCCCGGTTTTGCCGGGAGCAACCGTTCACCCGCCGTGTACGCATCGATCTGCCCCCGTGCCCGGGTTAGACCTAAGTTTGGAATCCTGTGCAGAATGCCCTTAAGAATCGTTGGGTGAAGATCGGCGCGCAAGCAGCCGTTTTGACCGCGTTGATACTCGGTTTGGTCATGTTCGTCGGAGGCAACAAGACCCTCGCCGTGGCCGTCGATGGCGAGAGCCAGAGCATCACCACTCGCGCCGCCACCGTGGCAGAAGTCTTGGAGGACTCATCGATCACACTCGATGAGCTCGATGTCATCACCCCGGCACTGGATGCACCGGTAGCCGACGGGGCCGTCATCGACATCAAGCGCCACAAGGAAGTCAACGTGAACATCGACGGCGTGGACCGCGTCGTGCACACCACCGGGCTGACCGTGGCAGACGTCGTGGACCAACTCAACCTTTCCGAAAAGGCACAGATCGAGCAGGGCCGGACACTGTCCCTCGCCTCCTTGGTCACCCCGATCGACATTTCCACTCCCAAGGATGTCTCGATCAAGGCCGATGGCAAGACCAAGAAGCTGAACACCACCGCCGAGACGGTTGGCGCGGCGCTCAAGGAAGCGAAGATCTCCCTGGGCAAGGATGACGAGCTCAACGCCAAGGGCTCCGACGCCGTCACCCATGACATGGAACTGAAGATCGTCCGCGTCAAGACCAAGACCGTCACCGAGACCAAGGTCATCGCCCACGGCACCGACACCGTCAAGGATTCCGACGCACTGGTCGGCACCAGGAAGACCCTGGAAGAGGGCAAGGACGGCGAACGCACCCTCACCTACACCGTGACCCTGCGCGACGGCAAGGAATCCAAGCGCGAACTCGCCAGCGACAAGGTCACCACCAAGGCCGTCGACGCCGAGGTCTCCGTGGGAACCAAGCCGAAGCCCAAGCCCAAGACCGAGTCCAAGACGACCTCGACCCCCGGCAGCGTTTCGAGCACCTGGGCCGCGCTGGCCAAGTGCGAGTCCGGCGGCAACTGGTCGATCAACACCGGCAACGGCTACTACGGCGGCCTGCAGTTCTCCGCCAGCAGCTGGCTCGGTGCCGGCGGCGGCAAGTACGCCCCGCTGCCGCACCAGGCATCGCCATCCGAGCAGGTTGCCACGGCCGAAGTGCTGCGCAGCAGCGGCGGCTGGGGACACTGGCCGGCATGCTCCAGCAAGCTGGGCCTGCGCTAGCCACCTCCAGGGCCAACCGGCCCGACGCACCATTGCAGGGTGCACCTGATTTCGCAATGAACCATGGGTTCCGCCTCCACCGGGGGCGGGACCCATTGTTCATGGCAGCAACATCCCCGTGACCGGCCCCCAGGGTCGCCCCGGTCGGCGGGCCACGGGCCCCTGAACTAGGATTGAGACGTGACTTCCGTAGAATCGACCCCGCCTCCACTGCTCGGCGCCACCGAGATCCGCCGCCTTGCCGGTGAACTCGACGTGCGCCCCACCAAGACCCTGGGGCAGAACTTCGTCATCGACGGAAACACCATCCGGCGCATCGTGGCCACCGCCAAGCTCGATCCGACCGAGACGGTGCTCGAGGTCGGACCCGGCCTCGGTTCGCTGACACTGGGACTGCTCGATGCCGCCGCCCGCGTTGTCGCGGTGGAAATCGACCCCAAGCTCGCGGCCCGGCTGCCGCAGACCGTCGCCGAAATGCGCCCGGAAAAAGCCGATAACCTCACGGTGGTCCTCTCCGACGCCATGAAGGTCACCGAGCTGCCGCACCCGCCCACCGCCCTGGTGGCCAACCTGCCCTACAACGTCGCGGTGCCCGTGGTACTGCACCTGCTCGAGCACTTCCCCTCGCTGCAGCACGGCCTGGTCATGGTCCAGGACGAGGTCGCCGACCGCATGGCCGCGCACCCGGGCAACAAGACCTACGGGGTGCCCTCGGTCAAGGGTGCTTGGTACGGCACCATGCGCAAGGCAGGGGTCATCGGCATGAACGTCTTCTGGCCCGCGCCCAAGATCAACTCCGGGCTGGTCAGCTTCGAACGCGGCACCCCGCCGGAGACCACCGCCACCCGTCGCGAGGTCTTCGCGGTCATCGACGCGGCCTTCGCCCAGCGCCGCAAGACGCTGCGCGCCGCCCTGGCCGGCTGGGCCGGATCCCCGGCACTGGCCGAGGCCGCCCTGGTGGCCGCCGGCGTCGACCCGCAGGCCCGCGGTGAGAAGCTGGGCATCGCCGAGTTCGCCGCGATTGCCGAGGCAAAGGTCGCCCACGAACCGGCCGCCCCATGACCCAGGCCGTTGTTGCCCGGGCCCCGGGGAAAATCAACTGCTACTTCCGGGTCGGACCGCCCCGCGAAGACGGCTACCACTCCGTGGCAAGCCTGTACCTGGCCGTCTCGCTCTACGAGGACGTCTCGGCCACCGCGCGGGAAGACGAGGAAATCCAGGTCTTCCTGCACCCGGATTCCACCGCGGTCTCTGACCCCGAGTCCTTCCCGCTGGGCCCGGACAACCTGGTGGTCAAGGCCGCAACCCTGCTGCGCGAACACACCGGGCACTACGCCGGGGTCGATTTGTGCATCACCAAGCGCGTGCCGATCGCCGGGGGCATGGGCGGGGGATCGGCCGACGCCGCCGCCGCGCTCGTGGCCTGCAACGCACTGTGGGGCACCGGGCTGAACCGCGAGGAACTCTCCCGCCTCGGCGCCCGCCTGGGCGCCGACGTCCCCTTCGCCCTGCACGGCGGCGCGGCCGTCGGCCTGGGCGTGGGCGACGAGCTGGCGCCGCTGCTGCTGCGCACGCGCACCGACTGGGTGCTGGTCCCGGCCTCCTACGGGCTGTCCACCCCGCGGGTGTACGGCATGCTCGACAGGCTGCGGGCCAACGAGCAGGTCGAAACCCCCAGCGAGGTCGACCCGCGCATGATCGGGGCGCTACTGGACGGCGACCTGGACGCGCTGGCACCCCTGCTGGTCAACGACATGACCCGCGCCGCCCTGGCCCTGGCGCCGGAACTGGGCGTGGTGCGCGACGTGGGCGAGGCCGCCGGCGCCCTGCACGCGCTGGTTTCCGGCTCCGGTCCCACCCTGGCACTGCTCGCCCGCGACCAGGCCCACGGCGCGGAAATCATCGCCCAGCTGTCCGACGAAGCGGGCGTGGCAACCCTGCAGGTCCACGGCCCGGTCCCCGGCGCCGGCATCCTGCCCACACCCATCGAAACCCCGTAACAAAAGGAGCACCAAACCGTGGCCCACCTGCTCGGCGCCGAAAACGTCTCGATGTCCTTCGGCACCCGTACCGTCCTCGACTCGCTGTCCCTGGGACTCGAGGACGGGGACCGCATCGGCATGGTCGGGCGCAACGGCGACGGCAAGTCCACGCTCATGCGCCTGCTGGCCGGACGCATGAGCCCCGACGAGGGCCGGGTGACCAAGCGCGGAGACGTGCGCGTCGCCTACCTGGACCAGTCCGACGTGCTCGACGGGGACCTCTCCGTGGGCACCGCCATCGTGGGGGAGGCCGCGGACCACGAGTGGGCCTCCAACCCGCTGGTGCGCGAGGTCATGGGCGGGCTGGTCGGCGAGGTCGACTGGCACGCCGAGGTCAACTCACTCTCCGGTGGCCAGAAGCGCCGAGTCGCCCTGGCCAAGCTGCTCATCGGCGAGCACGAGGTGATCATGCTCGACGAGCCCACCAACCACCTCGACGTCGAAGGCGTCGCCTGGCTGGCGGCGCACCTGAAGAACCGCTGGCGCGCGAACGCCAACGGGCTGCTCGTGGTCACCCACGACCGCTGGTTCCTCGACGAGATCTGCACGCGGACCTGGGAAGTCCACGACGGCACGGTCGACCCGTTCGACGGCGGCTACGCCGCCTACGTGCTGGCCCGCGCCGAGCGCGACCGCACCGCCTCGGTGGTGGAGAACAAGCGCCAGCAGCTGGTCAAGAAGGAACTGGCCTGGCTGCGCCGCGGCGCCCCGGCCCGCACCGCCAAGCCCAAGTTCCGCATCGAGGCCGCCAATACGCTGATCGCCGACGTGCCAGCCGCCCGCGACACCGTGGAACTGAACAAGATGGCCACCGCCCGGCTGGGCAAGGACGTGCTGGACCTCGAGCACGTGTCCCTGGACTTCGGCACGCCCAAGCCCTTGTTCAACAACATCACCTTCCGCCTGGCCCCGGGGGAGCGCGTGGGCATCGTGGGCGTCAACGGCGCGGGCAAGTCCACGCTGCTGCGCCTGCTCAACGGCCAGATCGAGCCCACCAGCGGGGTCATCAAGCGCGGCAAGACCGTGAAGACCGCGATCCTCACCCAGGAGGTCAAGGAGCTCGACGAGGTCAAGGACATGCGCCTGATCGAGGTCATCAAGGCCGAGCGGATGTCCTTCGAGGTCGGCGGCAAGGAAGTCTCCGCCGGCCAGCTGGCCGAGCAGCTGGGCTTCGGCACCGACAAGCAGTGGACCCCGGTCAAGGAGCTTTCCGGTGGCGAGCGCCGCCGCCTGCAGCTGCTGCGCCTGCTCATCGGGGAGCCCAACGTGCTGATGCTCGATGAGCCCACCAACGACCTCGACACCGACACCCTGGCCGCCATCGAGGACATGCTCGACGGCTGGCCGGGCACCCTTGTGGTGGTCTCCCACGACCGCTACCTGCTCGAGCGCGTCACCGACCACCAGGTCGCGCTGCTGGGCGACGGCAAGCTGCGAGGGCTGCCCGGCGGCGTCGACCAGTACCTGGAGCTCCGCTCCGGCGCACAGGGCGGCGGCAGCACCGGTGCGCCCACGGACAAGTCCGGCCCCGCCGCGGCGGCCGAGTCCACCGGCCCCAGCGAAGCGGAAAAGCGCGAAGCCCGCAAGGAACTGAACCGCATCGAGCGCCAAATGGGCAAGCTTGAAACACTGGTCGCCAAGCTCCACTCCCAAATGGCGGTGGCCTCCGAGGCCATGAAGTTCGACGAGGTCTCCACGCTCAATGCCACCCTGCGGGGCGTCGAGCTGGAAAAGGAAGACCTGGAAATGGCCTGGCTGGAGGCCGCGGAAACCGTGGGCGAATAGCCCCGAGCCGTTTCCGTCGCGGCATCCGCCCGCGCACCGGCGCACCCCGGCTTCGAGGCAACGGCCTCGGCCGTGGTGTGTCGGCGGCGGTGGGACGTTGCCGCGCCTACGGGCATTGTCCCCTGGGTGCTATGTCGACTCGTAAGCCCGCCGGGTCCGCGCGGACCTGGTCCGCAGCGCGGTATGGGTCAGGTATGCACCGAATGCGGCGCCCAAGGCATTGCAGATGACGTCGCGCACTGAACCGACGCGGCCGTCCAGGAAGAAGTATTGGACCAGTTCGATACCGATGGAAAGTCCCACGGCGGACAACCACCCGACAACCAGCCGTCGACGGGAAAAGACCAGCGGCAGAAGCATGCCAAGGGGAACGAAGAACAAGACATTGGCGGCCGCTTCAACGTGTCCGAAACGCACGCCGAGCAGCACGTCATGTCCGTGGACTGCGTCCAAGACACCGCCCACGGTCTCCGGCAACCGCATGTCTCCGAGCCTGAGCATGAACGCCACGACAAAGACGATCGACAGATAGGCCACAATGGCGCCTACGGCCCGGCGTTGAATTATCGGCCGCGAAATCATCGCTCACCCGAGGAAGAACGAACGTTCCAGTGGGCACCCGTTGTCGATGACCCCCGCCATGTCGATGGTGTGATTGCGGCAATTTTGGTGACTTCCGGGGGCCGTCGGGGGCACCCGGGAATTGCAGGCCTTCGGTTTCGGTCCGCCATCGGATGGCTCCGGACCTTGCGGTCGGTGACGCACATCGAGTAGCGGCCCGGGCCCGAGCGGGGAACCGCCAAACCTCCCTCCAGCCGTGGCATTGGCTTCTCCCTCTCTTTCGACCGGCGAGTCGAATGCCTCGTCCGATCAACTGTGCATGGTCGCCAGGCACATTGGCAAGCATCGTTGGCCGCCGGCCCAAACACGCAAGCTTCCGAGCCAAGGAGGCGGACAGGAATATTGCCGTGGCATCATCGCGACCCTGCGCCGTGATGACCCCGGACAACCAGGTTCCGCGTCGCTGGATCTCCGAGTGCCTAATTGGACCCCGGGACACGGGTATCACCCGCGCATGCTGACCATCCAAGGCACCATTCCGCACTACGCAGGCCCGGGCCTGCGCCAATCGGGATTGCGCTTCTTGGCCCCACCCCTTGTGCAACACGAATCGGCGCGGGAGACTTTGTACTGAAGTAAAAGAACGGTGAAGCACGGCGGCAATTTTCGATCGAGCCAAATTCGGCGGACATCAAGGGTTGCCGCGCAGGGGGACAGGAGTACCAGGGAACACTTCATGCGGGGATTGCTCTTGCTGGCTGGGGGGTCAGCAAGGCAAACAACTAGTGATTTCTCGATACTTGCCGTCTAAGATGGCCAACAACGCCGACAAAGCGATGCATCTGGGCGTACTTGGGGAAAGAACCGATTTTGGGGACGGTTTTTACGATGCTGTATTCGCAATATTTAACTGAAAAGCACGTTCGAAATACGACTGGACTCTTGGGGGAGACCAGCATTTCGTTTGCGATGGTGGATCCGGCCGAACTGATCCATGGGATTCTTGCCGACCCCGGCAGCGGTGGAGCAGTGCTAGTTGGCCCTGCCGGCAATGGACGCCAGGATGCCTTTGAAGCCGCATTTTCCCGTCTGGACGGGCAACCCGAGCTCATCCGGCTCAATGGCACAAGTTTTGCCTTGCACGTGCCCAGGGGTGCCCTCGCATTCCTGCTCTCGCGGTTGGACGTCGGCATCGAAGCGTCCCGTCATGAAATCATCCACGGGCTTGCAGGACTGCTCTGCCCGGAAGGGCGCCCGGCCGTGGTGCTTCTGGGACGCCCCGAACTTGTCGACGAACAATCGGCATCCATTTTGGCGCAATTGGCGGCCATGAGGAAGATCGTCCTGGTGGTGGTTTGCGAACGGCTTCAGGACCTTCCACAGGATGTCCTTTCGCTCTATCGATCCGGGCGGCTGGCAAGAGTCACCATGCGCAGCATGGACATGGGAGAAACGCGAAGCTTCCTGGAACACGAACTCGGCAACACGATGTCCATGCTCGCCGCAGCCACGCTTCGATATTTGACGGACAACAATCGGGACTTGATGTTGAAGCTGGCCCGCATCTGGGTTTCCGAGGGCCAGCTGCAACAGCACCGGGGCGTTTGGGTCCTGCGGCTGGGCACGCTGGGCGGCGGTCCGGCGCTCAATGCCATGATGAATTCAATGCTCTCTGGCCTGAAGCAACCCGAGCGGCGGCTGTTGCAGGCCTTGGCCATTGGTGGGCCGATCGCGCTCGACATGGTCCACCGAAACGGATTGGCGCGGGAGCTTGACGCCCTATGCGGGAGCGGGCATGCCCACGTCGCCCAAGGACACGTTGCCCAGGTGGAGATCGGCGTTCCCCTCTTGTCGCTCCTGTTGCGCGAAGGCCTTGATGAAGACCTGCGTCCGGGCGTCGAAGAAAGCCTTGCCAGGCTGCATACCGATCCCGTTGCCGCGCAGGCTCGGACCTCCATGCGGGCACTGGTAGACATAGGGGCTGTCCAAGAGATGGTCGCCGTGGCCGAGGCCTTCGGAGTGGAAGGATTCACCGCGGAAGCTTGGCCGCGCGACCCGGAACACCGGATCGCAATCCTGAACCTGCACGTGAAAGCCCTACTTTCGCTCCATCGAGCCGGAGACGCGGCAACGCTCCTTGCCGGAGCCGAAACAGGTTTCAGGGACGTGCGCTACGAATGCGGTTTGGGCGACCGAATGGCTTCGGCAGGGCAGGAACTGGAGATTCTCAAGAGCCGGGTGCTCAGAGGTGCCGGCGGGGGCCCCGCGGCCGATGTCCTTCAATCGGGCGGCAATCCGGTCGATTGCACCGAATGGCACACCGAATCGCTGCACCTCCGGGCGCTGACGATACAAATTCTTGGATGGGCGGCCCGGTCGCGCCAGAGCGATGCCCTGAATGCAGTTGAACAGATCAGCTCAGACCTGGCCGCGCTGAGGATCAATGGGCAATTTGAAGAACTCTTTTCTGCGGATGAGGCGGCCGAGCTCGAAGCCATGATCCTGCAGACCCAATTGACGGCGGGGAACTGGCGGGGTGCGGCACTCAGGGCCCAGGTGTTGGCCAGCGGCCAATACCCCAACCCGAGGGTCGTTGCCTACGCGGATGCGGTTCAGGGCATCCTGTTTGGGCTCTTTGACGAAGCCGAACACGCCTTGCAGGTGCTCAACCCCGCCATGCAGCAATTTGTGTTCACTCCGGATGCGGCCGAACGTGCCGCAGTTGAGGCGGTGGCCACGTATTCGCTGGTATCCATGGGACGGAGCGCCGAAGCCACGGAACTGCTGCTCAAGGAGCCGGAACCAGCACGATCCGAAATGCCGCTGAACTTCTTCTCGTGGGTGGCCGAGGTCTTCTCTTCCCTCTCCGTGGCCCGGATCAACGATCTGGGCTCGGGACAATCCAGGCTGGCCGCCTTTGCCGACAAGGCCCACGGCGCGGGGTATGCAGGACTGGAGATGCACACACTGGCGTTGGCGCTGAGGCTGGGACATTTTGAGGAGACCGACCGGTTCCAACGAGTCGCCATGGCCTGCCAGGGCGCGGTTGCCCTGCAGTTCGCGCGACTGGCCGGGTCGATTCGCCAGGGCGATAAGGCCGGCATGCTTGATGTCTTGGAAGAACTGGCACGATCCGGGCAGGTTTTGTTGGCGGTCCCTGCATCCAACGCCTTGATCGATGCCTTGGACACGAAGGATCAGCGCCGACTGGCCACTTCGCTTTCCCGGCTGAAACGCCAATGCGCCGACAGCCGACGCAGGCCCTTCGAAACGGATCAAGAGCCGGTGGAAAAATTGCCCAGCTGGATGAAGGAGCTAACCAAGCGAGAGTCGCAGGTTGCCCTTCTGGCCATTGACGGCCACGGCAACTCCGAGATCGCGCGCAGCAGTGGCGTTTCGATTCGTACCGTGGAAGGACATTTGTATCAGGTCTATTCCAAGCTGCAAGTCCGAAATCGACAGGAACTCACCGCCCTCGACCGGGCAACGAGGCGCGCAGCGGGCAAGAGATGAGCATACTGGCCCAGAGGGACCGCGAAGACTCGCTCGAGTACCGGGAACTGCTCGACATCGTCACCAGTCCGGAGCCGAGTGGCGCCATAGTGCTGGGGAGCATCGGCATGGGCAAGACCAGCCTGGTCGAAGCAGTGCTGGCACATCCGGATGCGCCGGCCCCTGTGATGCGGCTATTTTGCAGCCCCACTTTGGCCGATGTGCCCTACGGCGCTTTGTCGCCGTATTTGGGGTCTCTGCAACGAATCGAGGGTCCGGTTGAAGTCCTGCGCGAAATCAACAAGAGACTCGAGTCGGCTGCCATGGGAAACCTGAAACCAGTAGTCGTGGTCGAGGACGCGCACCATCTCGATGCGGAATCCGCGTTCGTGTTGTCCCTCTTGATGGAGAACGCTGCGCTGAAACTGATTGCCATTGGAGCCGGCGTCCTTGCCAGCGACTCGTCCTTGGCAACGCTCTCCGATTCCGAGGCGCTGTCCACCATCGTGGTGCAGCCGCTCGGCCTCGACGGCGTCCGGGCGCACGTCGAGGAATTGGTAGGCGGCAGGATCAGCGAGGGAACTGCACGGATCATTCTTGCCACCAGCGGCGGCAATCCCAGTTTCGTCCAAGCCTATGTTTACTCCTGCAGGGAACAAGGAATCCTGTTTAGCGACCGTGCATTTGCGCATCAAAACGGCGACGAGCCGTCGATATGGATCCTTGCGCGCCCGCTGCCGGCGGCGGATGACCGGCTGACGGACCTGGTGACGGAGATCCATGGACTGACCCCGCCGGCCGAACAGCGCACCCTTGAAATGCTGGCTCTTGGGGGTCCCTTGCCGGGCAAACTCTTGGCCGCGTGCGGCTGCCCCTACCGGCACCTGCTGGGTTCTGGCGAATTGCGGCAGACATCGGACTCCACGATTCGCATCAGCTCCGCATTGCATGAAGCCGTGCTGCGCCGGATCGTCACGGCACAGCGAAAAGCCGAACTATTCGCCCTGTGGGAAGGGTCGCGCCAAGACCTTGGTCTTCACCCAACACCAACGCAGGTGCTCTGGGGAATCGAAATCGGGGTAGAGACCGAATCCGAAGTTGCGCTTCGTGCCGTTCAACAAGCCGCTGATTCCCTAGACTTCGAACTGGCATGGAAACTTTGTACCGCTTCGGAGATGGCGGCCAAAACCGAGCAGGGTGCACTGCTTGAAGCCACCGTGCTGATGGGAATGGGGCGTTATCACTCGTCGAGATCGCTATTGGTCAGGCTCATGGAACAGACCCATGATGCGACCACGTTGACCACGGCCTTTAAGCAGCTGCTGATCGTCCTGAGCAATCTGGGCGCAGAAGCCCATGACAGAGAGGTCATCGAGCAACTCTGGGAACATCGCGCCGGTCAATTCGACGAAAGCTTGGGCCTGGATGAAATCGTGAAGGGGCATCGGACTGCTGAACTGATTCTGGATTATTGGAATTCCCTAAACACTCCGGATGCCGCACGCCCGCTCACCTCGGAACTCGAATTCCTCCTCGAGGATCCGGAGATGGTTCCTGAGGGCCGGCTCGTCGTGCTATCTCTGCTCAGCGATCTGCATAGCATCGAGGGGCACAACGAGACCGCTCTCGGCCTTGCGCGTCAAGTGTTGGAGGGGCTGGGGCGATACCCGAGACTGGAAGGAATCTATCAGTCAAACACTGTCTTTCGCGTCGGCTGGAACCTAATCTTCTCCGGGCGGTATTTCGAGGCCAAGGAATTCATCGACTCCTATCGGGGCAACTCCATTCACCTCATCGTGCATCGCCAAGGCATGCTCGCGCTCCTTCATGGGCTGGGCGACCTGTTGCAGGGCCGAAAGGCAAACGCCCTTGACGAATTTGCGGAGGCCGTCATGGAACTTCGGCTGAGGGACCCCGCCCAGTTGCTGGCCCTGGCGTCATGCATGTACGAATGGGCATCGGGCCATGTCGGGGTTTCCGTGCCCGGCAGCTGGTCGGGGGCCCCTCTCGGTCCCGAGAACGACGACGGGCTGCGAGCCAAAGCCCTGACCGATTCCCCCTCGGCCCGGCGACTCTTTGCCAGGGCCGTCGCAGCGAGTATTGGGAACGCCTTGGGCCACGAAAAAGTCACGGACTTTCCGCTCATGGAACGTGAAATGTTGCTCTTCGGCACGGCTCAATTGGATCATGGGGAACTGCTGGGACATCCCTCGCAAGAACGGTTGGCAACCGTGCTCGAAGGCCATCAGGGCTCCCGGGCAGGGTTCGTCGCACGCCTGGTGACGCTCAGGGGGCGAAACGACGCCGAAGCCCTGGAAAGCCTTGGACGGGAGGCCCTGCACCAAGGTGAATATCGGATCGGGACCGAGGCATTGACCAGAGCCGCCCTCAGATACTTGGCCGAGGGAGAGCCGCGAGTCTGTGGTGCGATCCTTCGCCAGGTGGGGCGCATCATCGAGGAGCAGGGCCTTGTGGCCGAAAACCATATCGCTCGCGCCTTGGCTTTCACGGAGCTGACAGCCAGGGAAAAGGAAATCGTTGATCTGGCGCGTTCCGGGATGAACAACGCCCGGATTGCCCGGGAACTGACCGTCTCCCAACGGACGGTGGAGGGGCACCTCTACAGGGTGTTCTCCAAACTGGGCATCTCCGAGCGCTCGGAACTGAATGCCATGGACCTCGAGCCGGGTAACGGCAGCACTTAAACAACCGCGATCCACGCAATGTTGAAGTAAGAACCACCCGTGTCAAGTATCGACGGAGCTACGTAAGCTCTTTTACAGGGAGAAACGCAGGAAAAATGCGATTATGTCCTGTCCGAACGAGTTACCTCTAATTCCCGCCGACCATGGCGGGTCTGGACTCATCCCTAGGGCGGGACCGGCGGCCAGCGGACCCTCAAAGGTCCACCCCCCAGCGACCGTCGGTCCCCTTTTACGATCAAGTCCCCATGCCGAACGCATTTTGCGAAAGGCATGGGGCTTGATTGCTTTTGGGCCCAAAAATGCGAATTAGGTGTCGGCCAAGTATTGACCAAGTAGCAACCGAGTGTCCCTTTCATCCGGTACTTGGATAAACGAGTGTCGGCCCACTCGTGCTTGATTTCCGCCTGCAATCTACGCTCGGTCTTGACCGGGGCACATAACCACTCGCGTGGGAACTTGGGGGCCCCGAATTGTTACTGCATCATTGGGGAGATTGCACCTATGTGTAAAAATCGGGCCGAACACCTTGCCCATTTCCACTGTGTTGATTCAGATCACACGGTGGGGGCAAGCGATGTCGCAGATTAGCGGAAGGCTGGACGGGCGCAAGCTCGGACCGTTCCAGGCCTGGAGTTCAACGACTCTTCCGGTAACCGCTTCGGTTGCCGGCATCAAGGCCGGCGTCGGGGGTCGCAGGTATCGCCGACGTCTGCTGCTGACCGACGTATTGATCATCTGCATGGCCAGCGTCCTGCCGGCCGCCGTTGCGATGGGTGCGGTGCAAGATGCAGGCGGAAGCGGCCGAGCCCTGGCGCATAGTCTCGGGTTGACGGATGTGACTGTCGCCCAGCCGCCTCGCTTCGCACTGGCCGGCATCATCGTTGCCGGTTGCTGGATCTTGAGCCTGAAGTTCTTCAGGACCCGCGCCATTGGCCGAATCGCGGTGGGAATGCAGGAATACAAGTTCCTGGCATATGCCACCGTCGCGCTCGCCGGTGCCATCGGGGGCCTCGCACTGATCACGGCCACCACCGATTTGCGCATTTTTGTCGTGCTTAGCCTGCCTGTCGGTCTTGGAGCACTCCTGGTCGGACGTTGGGGATGGCGCCAATGGCTGGCCATCCAGCGGGCGCGGGGTTTCGCGTTGAGCAACGTCCTGATCTACGGCCAAGCCAAGGACGCCCCCTATGTGGTGCGCCAGATATCCCGGAAGTCGGGCCCGGCATACCGTGTGGTCGGCGTGCTCCTTGATGGAGAACCCGACATCGAAGCGGAAAACAAGATCCGGGCGGTGGACCCGACCTTGCCGATGATTTACGACTCGGGCCGGATCGAGGACGAGGTTCGTCGCCTGGGCGCCGACGCGTTGGTGGTGGCCGGCCCCCTGACCGGGGGAAACCGCGCGATCCAGGAGCTTGGTTGGCGGCTGGAAACCTGTGCCGCCCAGCTGATCCTCGTTTCCTCGCTGACCAACGTCTCCGGGCACCGGGTACGCATGAGCCCGGTGGACGGCATGCCGTTGCTGCACGTTGACTTGCCCGCCTTCACGGGCTGGCGCTACGCACTCAAGCGCGGCATGGACGTCGCGTTCTCGGGAGCCGTGCTGTTGTTGCTTTTGCCGGTCCTTCTCGTCATTGCCCTGGTCATCCGCCTGGACAGCCCGGGGAAGGTCTTCTTCAAGCAGGAGCGCGCCGGACGCGCCGGCACACCGTTCAAGATGTACAAGTTCCGCACCATGGTGGACGACGCCGAAGCACAACTGGCCAAGCTCCATTTGCTCAACGAAGGCTCCGGACCACTTTTCAAGCTCAAGGACGACCCCCGCATCACCCGGGCGGGAAGCTGGCTGCGCCGGCACTCCCTGGATGAACTGCCGCAGTTCTTCAATGTCCTCAAGGGCGACATGTCCGTGGTGGGTCCCCGCCCGCCGCTGCGCAGGGAAGTCGCAGAGTACGAGGGACATACCTACCGCAGGCTCTACATCAAGCCCGGGGTGACGGGGCTGTGGCAGGTCAGTGGCCGCTCGAACCTGGACTGGGAGGAAAGCGTGCGGCTGGACCTGTACTACGTGGAGAACTGGACGGTCCTCAGCGACCTGCGCATCGTGTGGCGCACGTTCAGAGTCATGATCCAACCGGAAGGAGCCTACTAATGAGCGTCGCACCCGAAACGAGTCTTTACCCAGCACTGCGTGTGGCCGTGATCGGCGCCGGTTACTGGGGGCCCAACCTGGCACGAAACTTTGCGATGAGCTCCGATTGGGAGCTAGTCGCAATCTGCGACATGGATCTGGAACGGGCCGGCGCACTGGCACGCAAAACGGGGGAGCCGGCGGTGGTGTCCTCGGTGGAGGACCTGCTGCGGGACCATGACATAGACGCGGTGGCCATCGCCACTCCCGCCCGCACCCACCATGGGATCGCGATGGCGGCCATTGCCGCAGGCAAACACGTGCTGGTGGAGAAACCGCTGGCCGACAACAGCGTGCACGGAACCCAGATGGTGGAGGCGGCTCGTGCCGCCGGAACCATCCTGATGGCCGACCACACCTACTGCTACACCCCAGCGGTGCTCAAGATCCGCGAGCTCCTGCAATCCGGAGAATTGGGCGAGATCCTGTACATCGATTCGGTCCGCATCAACCTGGGCCTTGTGCAGCCGGATGTGGACGTCTTCTGGGACCTGGCCCCGCACGACCTGTCGATCCTGGATTTCGTGCTCCCCGGCGGACTTCAGCCACTGTCGGTAACCGCCCAGGGAGCAGACCCGTTGAACGCGGGCAAGGCCTGCATCGGATACCTGAACATGCCCCTGGCTAACGGGGCCCTGGCCCACATCAACGTCAATTGGCTTTCTCCGACCAAGATCCGCCAAATGGTGATCGGCGGCAGCCGCAAAACACTGGTGTGGGACGACCTGAACCCGCAACAGCGCTTGAGCATCTTCGACCGCGGGGTAAACCTGGATCGCCAAGCAATGATCAGGGCGGATGCCGAGGACCGCAAGGGGGCCACGATCTCCTACCGGCTGGGGGACACCTGGTCGCCGGCGCTTTCGGAATTCGAGCCCCTGGGACTGATGGTGGCCGAATTCGCCTCGAGCATCCGCTCGGACAATCCGGCGCCGACCGACGGGCTTTCGGCACTGCGCGTGCTGAAGGTCCTGGAAGAGGCAAGCGCAAGCCTGGCAACCGGTTCGTTGCCGCAAACCCACAAGCCTGATTCCAGTTTGGAGACTGCATCATGAACGAGAACCTGAATTCATTGGCGGGAGGCCGCTACCTGGTGACAGGCGGGGCCGGAACCATCGGCTCGGAAATCGTCGACCAGCTGCTGGCGGCCGGTGCGGCGCGTGTCGATGTCCTGGACAACCTGGTGCGCGGGCGCCGGAGCAACATCGCCGAGGCGCTGGCCACCAGCAAGGTCAACCTCATCGAGGGGGACATCGCCGACAGGTCATTGGTACGGGACCTCGTGCAGGGGCAGGACGTGGTCTTCCACCAAGCCGCGATCCGCATCACCCAATGCGCCGAGGAGCCACGCCTGGCCGTGGAGGTGATGGTCAACGGGACGTTCAACGTCCTGGAAGCGGTCGTCGATGCGAAGGTGCCCAAGATCGTTGCGGCCTCCAGCGCTTCCGTGTACGGAATGGCCGAGGAATTTCCAACCACCGAACGCCACCACCCGTACAACAACGACACGCTCTACGGCGCCGCCAAGACCTTCAACGAGGGAATGTTCAAGAGCTTTCGCTCCATGTACGGCCTGAACTACGTGATGCTGCGCTACTTCAACGTGTACGGGCCCCGCATGGACGTGCATGGTGCCTACACCGAGGTGCTGGTGCGGTGGATGGAACGCATTGCCGACGGGCTGCCGCCGCTGATTTTCGGCGACGGAAGCCAAACCATGGACTTCGTCTTCTCGACGGACATTGCACGCGCCAACCTGCTCGCGGCGGCTGGCGGGATCAACGAAGGCGTATACAACGTGGCCAGCGGAACCGAAACCAGTCTGCGGCAGCTGGCGGAAACCCTGTTGGTGGCCATGGACTCGGACCTGGGCATCGACTTCGGCCCCGAGCGGGCGGTGAACTCGGTGGTACGCCGGCTGGCGGACACTTCCGCGGCCCGACGCGATTTGGGCTTCGAGGCAACCACCGAGCTGGAAGAGGGGCTGGAAAAGTTGGTCGAATGGTGGGCCCCGCTTCGCGAAGAGGTGGCTGCGGGGCGAAACGTGGGCCACAAGGTCAGCACCAGAACCTAAATGAACATCGGGACTTCCTTGGGGGGAAGAACAATGAATCGCATCAGTGTCATGAAACCGTGGCTGGGCACGGCTGAATCCGAGGCGCTCGCCGAGGTCGTAGCCTCCGGCTGGGTCGCGCAGGGACCGCGGACCGCTGCCTTCGAAGAGGCCTTCGCACAACACCAGCACGTCCGGCACGCGGTGGCGGCATCAAGCTGCACCACCGCCCTGCAACTTGCATTGATTGTGGCGGGCGTGAAATCTGGCGATGACGTTGTGGTGCCCTCCTTCTCCTTCATCGCCACGGCCAATGCGCCCACCTACCTGGGTGCCCGACCCGTGTTCGCCGACGTTGAGTCAGCGACGGGAAATGTCACCGCGGACGCGGTTGAACGGGTGCTGACCAACAAAACGACGGCGATCATCGCGGTTGACCAGGGTGGCATGCCGCTGGACCTGGAACCCCTGCGGCGGATGTGCGACGAACGCGGCATTGCCCTGGTCGAGGATGCCGCATGCGCGGCCGGGTCAACCTACATGGGGGCTCCGGTCGGCGGCGGAGCGGATGTGAGCGCCTGGTCGTTCCACCCCCGGAAGTTGCTGACCACCGGCGAGGGCGGAATGCTGACGACCAACAATCCCGACTGGGCGTCCCGGGCCCGGCGCCTGCGGGAACATGCCATGGATGTCTCGGCGGCCGAGCGACATGGCTCGACCCTCGCACCGCAGGAACACTACGGGGAGGTTGGATACAACTTCAGGATGACTGACCTGCAGGCAGCCGTGGGACTGGTGCAATTGGCCAAACTCGACGAGATGGTGCAGCGACGGCGAGAACTTGCGTCACGGTACCGCGCGGCATTCCATGACGTGTCGGGTCTGCGGTGCGCCCAGGACCCGGAGTACGGAACCTCGAATTTCCAGTCCTTCTGGATTGAGGTCCTGCCGGAATTCCGAATGGACCGGGAACACTTGCTCGAAAAGCTGGCCGCCGACGAAATCTCTGCACGAAGGGGCATCATGGCCGCCCACCAGCAGCAGGCTTACGCGGGTCATTCGGGGATTTCCGCACCGTTGCCGGTGACCGAACGGCTGACGGCCAATACCTTGATCCTGCCGTTGTATCACGAGCTTGCCGAACACGAGCAGGACCGCGTGATATCAAGTGTGCTCAATGCCGGTGGTGAATGAAATGGCCAGGCTACTTTTGATTGCTGCCGGCGGGCTGGCACGCGAGGTCATCTCCTCCATCAAGCAAACCGGCGACCATGAGGTCGTCGGTCTGCTCGATGACGATACTGCCTTGCACGGGCTGGCGGTCGGGGGCGTTCGCGTGCTGGGCGGCTTGAACCTGGCTGCAGATTCCGACACCGAATTTCTGATCTGTGCGGGCCAGGGCCGTGCACGGGCAGCCATCGCCGAACGCCTTTGCGGGCTGGGGGTGGGAGCTGATCGGTATGAAACGCACGTGCATTCCTCCGTCCTCCTCGGTGCGGGCTCCTTCATCGGTAGTGGCAGCATCCTCTTGGCCGGCTGCGTCGCCACCTGCGATGTTTCGATTGGCCGGCACTGTGTGCTGATGCCCCGGGTCATCCTGACCCACGACGACAGCCTTGGAGACTTCGTGACAGTGGCTGCCGCAGTGACACTGGGTGGACGCGTGGCAGTTGGCCGTGCGGCATATCTGGGAATGAGTGCCGCGGTGCGCCAGGACCTGAACATCGGCCGTGATGCGGTGTTGGGCATGGGATCCGTTCTCCTGCAAGACCTTCCCGCCAGCCAGGTATGGGCAGGGAACCCCGCCCGGCTCCTGGCAACACGGACAGGCGGTGGTGCCAAGACCCAAGGATTGGTTCATCCGCCTGCCAATGACAAAAACGTGGAACGACAGGGGGCGAGCTCATGAGCACCATCCCGGTGGCAGTACAACAGATCCCATTGGTGGATTTGAAGGCACAACAACGCGAAATCCAGGATGTGGTGGACGCCGGGCTCGCCGAGATCTTTGAAAGCACGGCCTTCATCGGAGGCAAGGCTGTCACGGAGTTCGAGAATGCCTACGCCGGCTTCCTGGGTGCCGAGCACTGCGTGGGTGTCGGCAATGGGACGGACGCATTGGAATTGGCTTTGCGCGCCTGCGGAATCGGCCCCGGGGACGAGGTCATCCTTCCGGCGAACACCTTCATAGCCACCGCTGAGGCGGTCAGCAGGGTGGGAGCCATCGTGGTGCCGGTGGACGTGGACCGGCGGTACCTGCTGATTGATCCATCAGCCGTCGCCCAGGCGGTCACAGCCCGCACCCGGGCCATCATGCCTGTCCATCTCTTCGGCCAGACGGCATTCGTCGAGCAACTCGAACCCATCGCCGCTGCGTGCGGTGCAGTGATCATCGAGGACGCCGCCCAATCACAAGGTGCCAAACGGTTTGGGCGCAGCGCCGGGACGCTTGGACTCGCAGCGGGAACCAGTTTCTATCCAGGAAAGAACCTTGGGGCAGCCGGTGATGCCGGAGCGGTTCTAAGCAACAACGAGGAACTTGCCGAACGCGTGCGCATGCTTTCGGCGCACGGCAGCCGGGAGAAGTACAGGCACGAGGCCGTCGGCGTGAACTCCAGGCTGGACGCGGTGCAGGCGGTGGTGCTCAGCGCCAAGCTGGCACACCTGGCCGCATGGAACGAACTCCGAAGCCAGGCGGCGGCACGCTACCGGCTGCTGTTGGAGGGTGAGTCCGCAATCACGTTGCCGCTGCAGGCCAAAGGCAATGATGATGTCTGGCATCTGTACGTGGTGCGCCTACCCGAACGAGATCGGGTCTTGGAAGAACTCAATGCCGCGGGAATTGGTGCGGGCATCCACTACCCCACACCCGTGCATCTGACCGAGGCGTTCGCCCACCTTGGCCATGGGCCGGGTTCCTTTCCGGTGGCCGAACAAGCTGCGCAGCAGATCCTCTCGCTGCCGATTTATCCACACATCACCGACGAGCAGCAACAACGGATTGCCGATTGCTTGAGTGCTTCCGTGGGGACCATTCCGAAGACGAGATCCGCGAGCGTGTGACCGTGCATACCAAAATTCGTAGTTTATCTCGTAGACGCTTCGACGCAGACTTGCTTCCCAAGGCGTCCAGCGTCCCGGTACGTGACGTTCATGCGCACGGGGCGGCCTTGGGCAGCGCCGTGCGCAAGGGCGCGATCTGGTCGGCAGGTGGAACGATCATGTTGCGCCTGAGCAATGTCGTTGTTATGGCGTTGGTCGCCCGCATCCTTTCACCCGAGGACTTCGGCGTGTTTGCGCTGGCAATTACAGTGCATGCCTTCTTGATCAGCCTCGCTGAATTAGGCGTCGCGGCCTCGATCGCCCGCGCCGATCTGGACTTGGAGAAGATCGCCCCAACTGTGAGCACCATTGCCATCGTCTCGAGCCTGGCATTGGCCGCTCCTATGTTTCTCTTGGCCGCCCCTTTGGCCCTGCTGCTCGGATCGGCTGAGGCAGCAGACGCGATTCGCATTCTGTCCATCGGGGTGGCATTCATCGGTCCATTTGCCGTTCCGGGTGCCATCTTGCAGCGCGAGTTCCGCCAGCACATGGTCTTCGTCGCCACGATCGCTGGCTTCTTGCCGGGCAGCACCTTCTTGGTGTGGTCGGCGCTCACCGGCGGCGGTGTCGAGGCTCTGGCTTGGTCCCGTGTATTGGCCCAAGCCATTAGTGGTCTGGTCATGATCTTGTGCTTAAGGAAGTTCTACCGTCCGGGGCTGCGTTGGACGATCGTGGGCCCGCTGCTTGGCTTCGGGCTGCCCTTGGCCATGTCGAACTTACTCAGCCAAGTCCTGTTGAACATTGACAATGTGTTTGTGGCTCGGCTTCTGGGCGTGGAAGAACTCGGTGCCTACTCGATCGCGTTCGCCGTGTCGGTGTGGTCCACCGCCGTATTGGGAACGATGCTCAATTCCGTTGTGTTGCCTGGAATCACCTCTGTGGTGCGCGACGGGGGAGCGCTGGACGAAGCCGTGGCCTCGGCAGTGCGGATCGTGGCGTGGGTTGCTGCGCCCATTTGCACCCTAACCTTTGCCTTTGCCTCACCGCTCATCCGCATGGTCTATGGCCGGCAATGGGACGCTTCAGGGCCGGTCTTACGTTCTTTGGCCGTTTATGGATTCGTTTTTGTGCTGGGCCTGCTCTTTGCCAATGTCATTATCGCCACCGGACGCACGTCGGCACTTTTCTGGGTCCAGTTTTTTGCACTTTTGGCCTTGTTACCGGCCTTGCCTCTGGGTATCAGCATCGGAGGACTCGTCGGTGCCGGGTGGGCTCACGTCGCAGTCGTTGCATGTGTGACGCTGCCTGCCTACCTGTACTCCCTTCGCAAAACAACCGGCATTCGTCTCGCATCGATCCTTACCGAGACCTTGCCTCCGCTGGCCGCAGCCGTTGTGGCTGCGACGATCGCATATTTCGCTACGATGACTTTTTCCTCGGCAACGACACAAACGCTGTTTGGTGGAAGCCTGGGTACGATCCTTTACCTCGGAATGACCTGGCGAACCGGACGCAGGATCCTGTTCCCCGGCCTGAACCGCACGGCCATCACGCAGGCCCCTTTGGGAAGGAGCCGGTCATGAAGAGGCTTGGAAAGTTCTATCCCACCTCGATACCATCGCGCCAGCGAAGTGCGATAGGCATCCCGTCACGTTTGCCCGGCGGAATCGGACGATCGGGTGCACACTTGGCGACAGATCCGGAGGCTACCCGATGATACGCCTGGCCAAACCACTGCCTACCGGCAGCCACACGCCGCATGTGCACGTAGTGGTGCCCTGTTACCGCTACGGGATGTTCCTTGAAGGGTGCGTCGAGAGCATTATCCGCCAGCCGGGAGTTCGTACGACGGTTCACATCATTGATGATGCCTCCCCTGATGGAAGTTTTTCCGTAGCCGAACGCCTTGCTTCGCTGCATCCAAATGTTAAGGCCGAGAAGAACGACGTGAACATTGGCCACATCGCAACCTACAACAAGGGGCTGTCGCGAGCGGAGTCCGACTACCTTGTACTGCTCTCGGCCGACGACCAACTTGCGCCGGGAGCGCTGCAACGGGCCGTTGCGCTCATGGAATGCCACCCCGAAGTAGGACTGGTCTACGGTCATCCGCAGACTTTTGATACAGAGCCACGAGTGTCGTTCAGCACTCGTCACTCGTGGTCGATCTGGACCGGGTCGAATTGGATTGATCGACAGTTCCGTCGCGGATTAAGCATCATTTACAGCCCGGAAGCGGTGGTGCGCACCAGCCTGCAACACCAAGTCGGCTACTACCTGCCCGATCTGCCGCACTCGGGAGACCTGGAGATGTGGTTGAGAATGGCTGAAAATGCCTCCGTGGGACGTATTAATGGGCCAGACCAAGCCTACCGACGGGTTCACCCGGCCAGCATGATGAACAGCCAGTTCGCCGGCGTTGTCACCGATTTGTACGAACGGCGGCGGGCATATGAATGGTTCCTGCGATCGGAAACGGCCCCAGAAGCGGTGCGCACTCGCCGCGCCCACATCATGAACCGGCGACTCGCAGAAGAAGCGTTGGGATGGGCTGCGGACGCTCGCCGGGGAGGCCAGTCGAATTCGAACTTGGACGAAGCGGTTGAATTTGCCCTGAAAATTTTTCCAGACGCTTCCGTACTGCCGATGTGGATGGCTGCATCGACAGATAGTAAGGGCGGAATCTGGCAGGCGGCAATGCAAACGCGACAAACGATGGCCGACAAACTCAGATGGCGGCGTTGGCGCCATCTGGGAAATTGATTAGGGGCGCAAAATGAATGACACGATGAAACAGGAACCACAGGTGGTTTATTGCTCGGATGAACTGCTACTCTCCCCGATAAGGCATGACGATCTAGGGGCCATTGGACGGGAAGTCGTCATCGGGGGTTCCGCACCCACGGCCATGGAGGAAGACGTCGCCGACATCCACGCGTGGTTGCTGCGACAAAATACCGTACTTGTCGGATTTCGTAATTTGACTATCGATATCTATAGCTTTTTGTATCGACCACGTAGGACGATGGAGTCAGCCGCGCATGGGGGAAGGCTACTTGGGGTATCTATGCGCGCAAGGGTTGTAAATACTGGGGGAACAAGATGAGAATCGGATTTCTGTATCCTGCGCGTGATCCGTTGAATCCAAACAATTGGTCGGGGACGCCAGCTGGGTTGGCAACGGGGCTTCTGGATAACGGTGTCGATGTGGTTCCTATCGGCACTCATATTCCGCATGGGATCCACGAGGCCGTGGCCCTACTTTCTCGTATGACCGGCAAACGTGGTGCGGTTGCGGATCGGATGTACATACGCCAGTGGGCCCGCACCCGGGCGTTGTCGAAGAGCTTGGACCTAGCCGGTGAGCTCGATGCAGTCCTGGCCATGGGAACAGAAATGTATGACCTCGCGGAAGTATTGCGGGGTAGGTTTCCGTGCGCTACCTATGATGACGGCACCTTCCAGCAAATGATCGACCACCCAGAATCGGATATTAGTCAGGCCGGCTTCCCTCGGGATCATGTGGATAGATGGATTCGCCGGCAGGCGGACGCCTGTACCGTTGCGAGTCTTTGCTGCACTAGTACCCAATGGGCGGCCGCATCCATTGAATCCGACTATCGAGTTTCAAGGGACCGAATTGCCGTGGTGGGCATGGGACACCGGCCCCGCAATTCCAGCACGGCTAGCCGCGACTGGTCCAAACCCCGGTTTCTCTTCGTTGGCCTTGATTGGCAACGGAAGAATGGCGCAGCTGTCCTGGAGGCGTTTGAGCGGGTGCATCGGCTTTTCCCGGATGCGACCTTGCATCTGGTAGGAAAACACCCACGGATACAGGGTCCAGGCGTGATCGGACATGGCCAGATACCACGCAGCGACTTGCAGGGACAACGACGGCTTGACCGGCTTTACGCCACGGCCACCGCATTTGTGCTACCGAGCCGGTTCGATCCCTCGCCTATCTCATATCTTGAAGCTGCATCGGCAGGACTACCCGTCATCGCTACCGCGGTGGGTGGTGCTGGTGAGCTTCTGGGAGAAGGCTCGATCACAGTGGACCCGATGGAACCAGAGGAGATCCTTGACGCAATGATTCGACTCTGCCGACCGGAAGAAGCCATGCGTCTGGGAGAGCGGGCGAAACAGGCTGCCGCAACGTCGAGGTGGACAGACGTGGCGAGCAGAATCATTGCCGAGTTGGGAATCCGGGTCACCACGCCATTATTGGATCGAACCGCAGACGGGACCAGTTTCAAGCAACCGCCTCTTGCACCCTGGTCAGGGACAGCGAGGATGCCGCGATGAAACTCATTCACTTGGCTAACCGAGCGATCCTTGGCTATCAAAATGCCGCTGATCGGCGATGGCGCATTCCACCCAGAATCACTGTTCTGCCGGCAACAGATAGGACTACGATCTACTACCTTTCGCCCGCTGAAAACACCCCCAGCGGGGGAGTCAAAGTAATCTACCGCCACGTTGAGATCCTTAACGACATGGGTATCGCCGCCGCGGTCTTCCACCAGGAGGACGGGTTCGTTTGCGACTGGTTTGATCATCGTGCGCCGGTGGTTTCAGCCAAGAGCCTTCGATTCCATGCAAACGACATTCTTGTGGTTCCGGAGTGCTATGGATTTGGCTTTGCCGCGATACCGGAACAGATCCGCAAAGTCGTTTTCAACCAAGGACCACATCATACTTTCGACCAGATCAATTTCAATGAAACTGAGTCAGGCGCACCATATCGAAATGTCGCAAACTTGGAAGGAATCCTGACGGTATCCGAGGATGGTGCACAGCTTCTTCGCTACGCGTTTCCATGGATTGATGTCGCAGTGGCCCGTAATGTCATTAGTCCCATCAATTTTAGGATGCGAGAAACAACTGCGCCTCGTCGCATTAGCTACGTGCCCTCGAGACGGCAAGCTGAACTAGAACAAGTTCTTCACGTCCTTCGTTCAAACGGGGTCATGGCCGAGGGAGGTTGGCAGGTTGAGCCGATCAGCGGTCGTTCCGAATCGGAGACGGGCAACATTCTGCGCCAGAGTTCCATCTTCATGAGTTTGAGCGATCGCGATGGATTCGGGCTTCCGCCAGCTGAAGCGATGGCGACCGGATGCTATGTGGTGGGATACGCCGGCGGTGGAGGTAACGAGTTTTTCGATGCGTCCTATTCGAGACAAGTCGTGGACTCGACGGGAATGGTCAGGGAGATGATAGCGGCCATGCTCCTAAGTGATCAGCAACGAGAGGAATATGGTGCCAAGGCTTCCGCCAGGATCCGCGGACAGTACTCACATGAAGGACTGCGTGACGACCTTGAACGATTCTTTGGACGGTTACTGTGATGCGCCGCCGATGGGGGACCACGCTGCTCACGGCCGTCGCAATCGCATTCTTCACCGTTTCGTGTACGGCGGAGAAGATCGCGCCATCGACGCGATCCGGACCAACGGAACCTGCCCAAAAGCTTGAAATCGGGAGTTCGCTTAAACTGCCTCTGATGCCCTGGGAGGGCGGTGCCGAATACTGGGCTCAATTCCCAAAAACTGATGAGGCCGGATGGGACAACCCGGGATTCTTCCCGATAACACTCTGGTACAACGGCCTGAGTACGGATGAAGAGGCCATTTATGACAAATCTTTGGGTTTCAATTCATATATTGGCATGTCCGATACAACTCCATACAAATTATTTGAGGATAACGACGTTTATTGGATTGGCCCTCCGCTGAATGAAACATTCTCCAAAGATAGTAAAAATTGGGTCGGGAACTTTCTTGGCGATGAAGTCGATGGCCGTTTCAACCCGTTGGAAGGGCACGAGGAACTCAGGAAGGCCAAGAAAGGCCTTTTGGGAAGCGGCCGGTTCGATTACGCCAACTTCACCCAGATTGTGATGGGCAAGGACATGAAGGTGGAGGACTCGGAAAAATACGTGAACGCCTATACCAACGTGGCTTCCATCGACATGTACTGGTACACCGTGCCATTCTGTGATTGGCAGCCATCACCCGTCGAGTATGTGACACCGGTCGATTCTACAAACTGCCGGACCTCATCGAGCTATGGAAAGACCATGGATTCCTTACGTGCGCGTGATCTCGAAGACGGAGCGTTGCAGCGAATGTGGCAATTCGTGGAGATACTCAACGGCGGACCAGGTCAAGACCAAGCTTTCGTTGCAAACATCACGCCAGGTGAATTGCAGGGTGCCGTAATGAATTCAATAATCCACGAGGCCCGCGGGTTGGTTTACTTCAATCAGAGCCTGAACGGTGATTGCACTGGGGGATCCCTCGTACGTCAAACCATGGTGGATCCCAACTTCTGTGCCAAGGATCAAGTCGCTGCAGCCGGACAAATAAATAACCGGATCCACGAGCTCGCACCGGTAATCAATACACAGACCCACATCCATGATTTCGGTCCGGGATTGGACACCATGCTGAAGGTCAAAGACGGCTTTGCCTACGTCTTTGCAATGATCGATGACAACCCTGAGGCAGGAACGAGAACGTTTGAGATGCCACAACAGTTGATCGGACGCCCTATTGAGGTGCTGTTCGAGAACCGCTCCATCTCTCAAGATTCATCGGGCAGATTCAAGGACAATTTCGAAGCCGAATATTCCTACCACGTTTACAAGGTCGAGTTATGAATACCAATGTTGATCACGTTTTGCTGACGAGATTCAATTTGCCGTCCAAAGGGCCTGAAAGCTATATACGGGCTCGCGATGGGTGGCTATCCGAGCGCGTGGCATTGTTTGAACGCTACTGTCTGCCGTCAGTCGAGGCGCAGACCAGCAGCAACTTTCACTGGATCGTCTACTTTGACCCTGAGTCTCCGCAGTGGCTGAGGGACCGGATCCTCCTGTGGTCCTCGGAAGGGACGATTACGGCGATTTTCCGGGAAGAAGTACCGCATGCGGAGCTAATCAGTGACATTCGTGCAGTAACGGGCGCTCGTCATCGGCAACTTCTTAGTACCAATCTCGACAACGATGACGGCTTGTCAGTTGACTTTGTAGAGCGCCTGCAACAAGTGCATCCAGCGGACACGAGGTCTGCCATATATCTCACCCGTGGCTTGATTAAGAAGGGCGGGCGGCTATACAGCCGAACGGACCGAAACAATGCATTCTGTTCGGTGCGCGAGGACTGGGGATCAGTGGTTACCTGCTGGGCGGACTGGCACAACCTACTCAGCCATCAGATGCCAGTACTTGAAATTGGCGGCGACGCCGCTTGGCTGCAGGTGATTCACGATCTCAATGTCAGCAACAGGGTACGCGGACGAAGGATAGCTCCAGAGCGGATCGCTCGATCGTTCGGCAGGATGCTTGATGACGTGAGTAAGCCAAGCGTCATCGAGATGGTGGCCGAGAATCTATGGTATCTGCCGAAACGGACCATTCGAGAAGTCGGACGTTCCACAGTGAAGAACATGGCGATGCAAGTCGTGGGAAAGGACGGCGTCGACAGAATCAAGAATCACCTTCAGAAAGTTCACTGATGAACGTTAGAAAAATGACTGAACTGGGGAGTCAGGACATGGAAGTGAAAGATCAGCAATGCGGAGCAGGTGCCAGGTACAACTCACAACGACCGGAAGCGGGGTCAGGTCATGTTTTTGCATGATTTAGGAGCCGGTTTGCTGCGCCGCTGGTACCTAGTGATCTTTGGCCTATTGGTGACAGGGGTAGGAAGCTACTATGTGTTTCAAATTGTTCCCGTGACATATGAAGCAGCGTCAAGTGTGGTCTTGGTTCCACCAGCGACCGCCGTGATTGAGGGCGAAAATCCATACCTCTATATGGGTGGGCTTGATCAGGCGCTGAGCGTGTTGACGGTACGGATGAGTTCACCTACGGTCGCCGATCCGATCTTGCACAAGCGAACGGATCTCACTTATACGATCGGAAAAGACGTCAGCACCACGGGTCCGATCATGCTGGTGACCACTGAAGCAGGTACGGAAGCTGGGACCCTCAAGATTCTGGACGAAGTTGTCAAGGTCATACCGAAGAACTTGAAACTGCTGCAGGATCAACTAAATATTCCAGGTGATGCCCGCATTACGGCAATGACAATCGTCACCGACGAAATCGCCAAGGAATCCAATAAGAAACAGCTGCGTGCGATCTTGGCAGTCGCCGCAGCTGGTACTGCGGTCACTGTCTTGGGTACAGGGCTGCTGGACCGGTTGATTATGCGTCGCACAGCCAAAAAGGGCGACAGCCGGGACAAAAGAACAAGTAGAGGTACCAAGGGGCGCAAGCAGGACGTGATGAGGCTCGACAAACCAGATCCGGGATCCGTGAAGAAGACGTTCGGTGAGGTGGCGACGGATTCCGATCATCAGAAAGTTTCTGCTGGTACGGCAACGCTCCCGCCGAACCACGGCATGGAGAGTTCGAAATCGAATGAAATTGATTCAAAGAAAGACGATCTTATGTCTTCTTCTAACAAGCCGTAAATAGTGGGGCGCGCTATGGAAAAAGGTCGGCATAATCAATCACATTTGCTGCGCAGGTTTGTTCCTCCGACAGATGCTGTAACAGTGCTTACAATCTTTTTTGTTGTCCTATTTGTCATACCTTCCGATCGGAGGATTGGGTCGCTCGGAGGAGCTGGTTCACTTGCCACATTATTTGGCTTGGGTGGATTGCTGTGGTGGTGTTGGCATCGGATTCGACACGGTGACGCGATGTCTAGGCGTGGAATTCAATTGGTCCGAATTGCCGCATTTGGCTTTACCGGTGCGGTACTGGCTAGTTACGCAAAATCGGCATTGACCTCATTGCCGCAAACCGATGCCAGTGTTGCGGACATGGGGGTTCTAAGAACTGCTGCTTTGTTGGGAATTCTGCTGGTGGTCAACGATGGGATTCCCGATCAGGGTCGCTTTATGACGTTGATACGTCGGTTGTGTTTGATAGCAGGTCTATACGCGACACTTGGCCTACTTCAATTTTTCACCGGAACGAGTTTTGTCGACTCTTTTCAAGTTCCCGGGTTGTCTTCGACGGGTGTAGCAGGGGTTGATGCACGTGCGGGCTTCGTGAGGTCGGAAGCCACCGCGATGCATCCACTTGAGTACGCCACCGTCTTGGCGATGACATTGCCGTTCTGCCTCGCCTTGGCTATCTATGACCGAAAACGTTCAGTGCTGATTCGGTGGTATCCCGTGGCAGTTATCACCTTCTCATCGGTACTCTCAGTTACTCGATCAGCGTTGATCGGTGTGGCTGCCGTTTTCGTGGTCCTTTTCCCGTCTTGGCCGGGAGGAATCCGCAAAGGCGTTGCCATCATGATGGGAATTGGCGGCGTGATCGTCTATTTCGCCGTACCTGGCATGGCCGGGACGATAATCGGGATGTTTGCCGGCGACGATACCAGCGTCAGCTCTCGAACCAGTAGCTACGATGCCGTACTGGAATTCGTGGCCGTCAGCCCCTTCTTTGGCAGGGGTTTTGGGACATTTCTGCCGTCATACCGAATTCTGGACAATCAATACCTGGTGTCATTAATTGAAATAGGTTTCGTGGGCCTGGTGGCGATACTGGCCGTTTTTGCGACCAGCCTAACGACCGCGTTCAGGGCGCGCAGACACTACCGCGACGATGTAATGAAGGGGATGGGAATGGCCCTCGTTGCCTCGATGGTTGCAGGTGGATTGTTATCGGCTTTTTACGATTGCTTTGCTTTCCCGCAAGCCTGCAACTTGATCTTCTTTATGGCCGGATTGTGCGGAGCATACATGAATATCAGAGATGTCCCGCATCACTTGCGATCGGCAATTAAGCCAGTGGCTGCATAGTGAGTACTTTCCAGAGGTTAAGCAGCCGTATTCGAACGCACGGAAGCATCATGGCCAGACGATGGTATCTGATGCTATTCGCAGTTCTTTGCATGGTCCCGCTGATCTATGCCGCCCATGTTGCAACGGGCATCTTTTACGTCACCGCAGATATCTTGTTCCTGCCTCCACCAGCGGCTGTCGGTGGCAACAGCTTGCGTGCCGATCCAGGACGTACCGTTTTTTATGCTGCTGTGGTGGAACGCCAGTTCAATGGGAGAGACGGTATGGAAGTGCCGCGAGGCACCGGAGCGCCGCTGTACGGGACAGGCATTCGTAACGGCTATGCGGTTTTTCTCCCGAATGCGGGTGGACAATGGCAGTCCAATTTCAACAAGCCAGCAATAACAGTAGAAATTGTCGGAGAGAACAGCGCAGAAGTACAGGAACAGCTGAACAGAATCGTGCTCGAGATTCAGACTCTGGCCGTCGAGCCGCAACGGAAAATGGGTGTCAGGCCCGAATCCTTTATTTCCACTGAGCTGTCTCCTGAGAAGCCCAGCATCGCCCACATAGGCATCCGCAATAGCCGAGCGGAAATCGCCTTGGTGCTATTGACGTTGGGTTTGGCCGTAGCCGCCCCACATATCGGAGATCGCCTGATGAATTCTGTGCGGCGACGGCGACTTGGCCGCAAACCATCTTCTTCAACACTGTTGGAGCCCCGCGAAATCAGCCGGGAAACGACAATTGGCAAGACGGGGACCCGATAGGGGCAATCCTTCCTGGAATTCATCGAGCTATAGTGATCCGGAGTTTTCCGAGCACCGACCGGGGCTGCGGGCCAACAAACAGCGGCCGATCTTGTGTGGTCCAGCTTTCTAGATGTCAGATTTGAATTCTGCGGCAAGAATGGCGGAACTGGGCCCGATCTTAATCGCGCCCCTGACGAGCAGACCGAGCAGGGGGATAGCAGGAGCCGTCGAGGTTGATCGAGACAGCTTCTGGACCCTTAGGTGGACGAGTTTGCGTCCGGGCAGAGCCTGGCAGTGTCTAGGAAACTGGGTTGCACGTGGTGGCCCTGTTATGCGCGGCACAATACTCGACGTCGGTTTGACGCGGGTCGCTCGTCCGGCAATCTTGGCCTATTGAACGAGCGAAAACGAGCGACACTTCCCATCAGCGGCTCGAATCATCTCGTTCCCAATGCTGGACAGGGCGCTTACGCGTTTTCCGGGCCCACAGACGTCCTGCAACAACAAGTGAGGCATAGACGCCGGCGTCAAAGGCAGTGAACGGCCCGGAGATCGAAGCCAGCAACTGCCGAACGGTGCGGACAGTACTCATCGACGAAGTATGTTTGGACGAACCTTCCGCGGTCGAGCGCAGTTCGGATTGACCGCGGTAATTACGCTTCAATATGACAAGCAACGAAGCAGGAGTCCGGGGAGTGAATACTTGGACGGGGACAGTGGGAAGGATCTTCTTTTCTTTCGCGGTGAACTGCACATCGATAAAGAGGTCGTCCGCAGTAAGCGCCGGAAAGTCCACAAACCGTGCGCGTCCCGTTTCGCTCAATGCATATGCCCCAGCACCCCAGAGGGCCTGCTTGGTAGACGGTAGCCGACGGCGGGCGCGGTAAAACGCGCGGACCGGCCACGAAGCACCACTGGTGTCGTATTCGAAGGCCGGCCGTGCGGACAATGCTTCGGGCCGCAATAAGAAGTCGAAGGTCATGCGTAGTGCGGACGTGGTGATGGAGATATCGGCGTCTAGGTACAGGCGAGGGAAAACGGTCGTTTCACTGTCAGCCAGGTTCAGGGCGGCAACCTTCGACGGTATTTCAGACTCAATTACTTTGACTCCCGCAAAGGCCCTGGCGATGTTTGCCGTGTCGTCGGTGCAGCCGTTGCAGGCGACAATCACCTCGATGGAACCACTGGCTGCCAACTCGGCCAGTGGTTCTAGGGTCCGGGCGATCACCGCGGACTCGTTGTGGGCCGGAATGATGACGGCTCCCGGAGGAAAATCGGATTCGGATCCGGGATTCTGTGTTCCGTGGGGGAGCTCGTTCCAGCGTTGTTCGTTGGAAATCACGCCGAGGATTCCCCGATGGCCGGGTTTCGCGGCGCGCAGCGCCTCGTGCAGGGCAACCACCGTCTGGAAGGCTGAGGCGTAGCGGGCAGATCGGTGCTTGCGGATGTAGCGGACGCGGTTCACGGCCATCAGCGCGTTCAGCGCGACCGAGGAACCGGATCCTCCCCTATGGTGCGTCATGACGGCCTCGGGCTCGTACCAAATGGTTGCACCAAGCTCCCTGGCACGCCGGAAATAGTCTGTTTCCTCCGAATACAGGAAGAACTGCTCGTCCCAGGCTCCAAGACGAGACTCCAAATCGGCGTCGATCAATAGTGCCGCGCCGGTGGCCCAGTCGACCTGGTGCGGGTGCGCGTAGCACTCCGGGTCGAAATCAATTTCCGAGGCCCAGGCAGGACGTTGTGGAAACTTCTCGCCCAATAGTGCATCTCCCAAAGCCCGGCTCAGAGCGGGTTCGCGTCTCAGGGAAGGATAGATCGTGCCGTCACCCTGTAGCAGCCGCGGAACAACGATGCCGGCACCTGAGGAGCCGAGCCGGTCCAACATCGTCCCGATGGCGCCGGGCCCAACGGCCAAGTCGGGATTCAGGATCAACACGGCCGCACAGTCCCCGGAAAGATGTCGGATGGCATTGATCCCCCCGGCATAGCCGAGGTTCGATTCCGTGGCAACGGCAATGACATCCGGGTGCGCGGCCAGACGTTGCATCGTCCCGTCTGCGGACCCGTTGTCCGCCACCACAACACGCAGGGACAATGCGCCAGCCTCGTGGCGAAGGCTGTCTATCAACTGGTCAATGGTGTGTTCGTTGTTGTAGGTCACCACCAGGATGCCCACATCGGCACTTTCGTCCCGTCCGACAAAACGGACTTGATCCAATTGAGCCTGTAAATGCTCATGTTCAGCGGGGAACTTGGCGCTGACAGGTTCGTCGTCCTCCAACACGCTGCTGTTCCGACGAATCTTCAACAAACCGGGTGGGTCATTGACCAGATAGCGGCGTGCCATCCTCCGTGGTTCCGCCCCGAGCCTCCAGGCCCACTCCAGCCCCTTGTCGCTGATCCAGGTAGGTGCACGCTTGACGGCACCGGCCAAAAAATCCACCACCGCACCGAAAGCGAGCAGGGTCCGTGCCCCGGTAAGCGTCCCATAGGAGGCCATCCACAGTTCTTGGCGGGGCTTCCCCAAACCCACGACCAAGATGTCGGTGTCGGTCCGGTGAATCGCATCGGCCAGCGCGACGGAGGCCTCGTGGTCTTCCAATTCGGAGCGCGCCGGTGACCAGAAACCGCTAACGTTTAGCTGTGGACGGTGCTCGGCCAACGTACGTGACAGTTCATCCTGGATCGCGACGGACCCGCCCAGAAAACCCACCGACAGCCCGGCCCGTTCGGCCCCGTCCAATATTGGCCCGATCAGGTCGCTTCCGGCCAATCTCGGCCAGCTGCCGCCCGTAAGCCGGTTGGATTGAGCAACCAGCGGCGCCCCGTCCAACAACGTCAGCCACTCCATGGTGTCCGATCGTGCCTCCACGGATGCGTCTGCGTGCATAGACCGCAACGGCAGCGTGGGGCGCAGGGAGTCACCGAGCACACCGTGCCAGCGTCCGCCGTCGCCGAACTGAACGATGTGGTCGAGATTCGCAGATACAACGGACAAGGGCCGCAGTCGGTCCTGTCCAGACGATCCGCCAGTTGCTGAATGGTCGATGATTCGGGCCACCGCGTCCTGCTGTTGGAGCAGGTCGATGACAATGCCGGCCAGATCGACGCGTTGCTGTTCAGATGACATGGTCTTCCTTTTCGATGTCCGGTCGTTCTGCCTTTGGGCCCGGGGCGGCGATTAATCCAGGGTGCGCCCTGATGATGGGCTATCGATTGGTTTCCGGTAGGAGCTCGCCGGGGATCCGTTCCAGACCATCGGCGGCCAGTCGGTAGCGGCTGCCATTGACCGGGCATACCCAGCTGTCACCTTCTTGGCGCAGCGGATGCCCGAACTCGCCGACCCAACCGATCTGGCGTGCAGGGACGCCGGCGACGATCGCGTGGGCAGGGACATTCCGATTCACTACAGCGCCGGCGGCGACAGTGGCCCACGGCCCGATAGTCACCGGAGCGATGCACACAGCCCGGGCGCCGATCGAAGCGCCTTGGCCAATGGTCACGCCGACGGATTCCCAATCGTCGTGACCCTTCAGCGATCCGTCCGGATTGATGGCTCGTGGAAACAAGTCATTGGTAAGCACCGCGGCCGGACCAATGAAAACTCCGTCGGCCAACCGGGCCGGTTCGTATACCAGCGCGTAGTTCTGCACCTTACAGTTTTTCCCCAGCTCGACCTCGGGCCCGATGTACGCACCGCGACCGATGTTGCAGCCAGTCCCCAGGATTGCGCCTTCGCGCACCTGAGCCAGATGCCAAATATTCGTACCAGCGCCGATGATCGCTTCCGGCGATACATCGGCGCTGCTTTCGATGCGAGTCATTTACTTTTCCCCCAAATGCATGGGCCTGGGATCAGGCTCACGAAGTATCCCCCCAATAGCTCATTGACACTTCTAATAGTGACGTTAGGGGCGGTTAGGAGTGCTTTCAATATGATTTACCCAAAGTGAGTGCTAATTGGGTGGCATGTTATTGAAGAACGCGTAATTTACGAGTGTGTCATCAGTTGCACGCATGCCATCTCGGGGTTGTTGGTCCTTGGGCTTCGATTCGATGCAGTGAGCCCGGCATTGTCCGAAGGGTTGAATAACCTCTAAGGGGTGGATAGTCTCTATCTCACTCGGGCCGTGGGGGACCGGGACTTGCCGTGAATTTGGGGAAATTACGTCATGAAGTTCTTACGTCGCAGCGCAAAACGAAAATTCGTGGCCGGTGTCTCGATCCTAAGTTTGGCGCTGCTGACCGCTGGGTCTCTTGTCTACGCCCAGGCGACGCGAGGGGCGGAAATCGTTTCACATTTTCCGCGGGACGGAGCAGAATCCGTTTCGCGCGCCGCGGCAGTGGTCGCATGGCTGGATCGGCCGATAACCAACCAGCACAGTGAGCTGGACCTGCTGCTATCCGACCAGCGGGGACTCTCGGTCGATGGCGAGCTCGAATTGGGCGCTGACCGTAGGTCCATCATTTTTAACCCGTCCAGTGCCTTGGAGCCGGGAAAATATGTGGCTTCGGTCCGGGACAAAGACCCAACCACGAGCGAATCAACCGATCTTACGACCTGGTCGTTCATCGTGCCCGACAATGCCCCGATTGCCGAGGGCCCTGGCGGCTCGATCCTGCTGATCCTCAATGAAACTCACGAATTCTCCGCGAACTATTCGGAGATCCTCCGTGTTGAGGGGCTAAGCACGTTTGAAACAATTTCACTTGGGGAAGTGACGCCAACGATCCTGAAATCCCACGAACTTGCAATTCTGAGTGCGGGGTCCGTGGAAGCCGACAAAGAGGAAATGATCGCCCACTGGGTCGAGAACGAACACGGGAATCTCGTCGCCATTAACCCCAAGGGGAGAATTGCCGAACTTGCCGGCGTGACGAACCTCGGTCCAGGCGTGAGCGATGGATATGTTCATATCGACACGGCCCAAGCACCCGGAAAGGGCATTGTCGCCGAACCCATTCAATTCCACGGGGAATCGGTGACGCTGGGAATGGACAGCGGCACCCGTGCCATCGGCTCGCTCCAGGAAACGGCAAATGATCCGGGTGGACCTCCGGCCATAACCTTGAAGCCGGGAAACGATGTGCACGGTTCCGTTGCCGCATATGCCTTCAGCCTTGCCAAGTCCACGGCGCTGACGAGGCAGGGAAATCCCGACTGGGCGGGTCAGGAACGAGACGGAATCGCACCGATTCGGCCCAACGACTTGTTTTTCGATTCCGATGGCAACGACTACCTGGACCTGTCCAAGGCGCACATTCCTCAGGCCGACGAGCAAATGCGGTTGTTCTCCAACTTGATCGGCTACATGAATCAAGGCAACGGGCCGATGCCAAAGTTCTGGTATTTCCCGAAATTCTCCAAGGCAATCCTGGTCATGGCTTCGGATGACCATGGCACGCCCAACGGGACCGCGACGGCGTTCGCGAAGCTGGATGAGCTCAGCCCCGACGGCTGTTCCGTTGTGCATTGGGAGTGTTTTCGGGCAACATCCTGGCTGTACCCGAACTCCGGCCTCAGCCCGGCCGCAGCCAAGGACTACTCTGATCGTGGATTCGATGTCGGCGCCCACGTCACCACGGGCTGCAAGGACTGGGACGCGAAATCGTTGGTCCTGGCCTTTTCGCAATCCTTGGGCGAGTTCAGGGCAAAATATCGGGACCTTCCGCCTCAAACCGGAAACAGGATGCACTGCATCGCATGGAGCGAGTGGTCATCGCAGGCAACGGCCGAGAGAAGCTGGGGCATGCGAATGGACATGAACTACTACTATTGGCCCGGTGACTGGGTTCGGGAACGCGCCGGCTTTATGACAGGTTCCGGGTTGCCCATGCGCTTCAGCAATACAACGGGGAGGCTGATCAATGTCTACCAACAGGAAACGCACCTGGTCGACGAAGTCTTCGCCTCCAATCCCCGGGCGGTGGAGCGGCTGCTGGCCCGGGCAACTGGTCCGGAGGGGTTCTATGGGGCGTTTGGAACCCATTACGACTTCAGCAATGATTTCGCTGTTGAACTGATGGATATTGCCATCCGCCATTCCATTCCCATGGTTTCGGCCAAGCAACTCTTGGAGTGGACGGACGCCCGCAATGGATCGAGCTTCACCAAAACGGATTGGAACCACGGCGAGCTTTCGTTCGAGCTCGACATCGATCCCGGAACGCACGGGATGCTCAGGACTATGCTTCCGACCGATTCGATGGACGGTACACTGGCCCGGATCCAGACAAAGGGAGCGGATATCGACTTCGTGGTCGAGACGGTGAAGGGCGTCGAATACGCAGTTTTCGATGCAGCAAGCGGATCTTTCGTGGCGACCTACAAATAGCCGCGGCGTATCCGGAACAAGCGGAAAATCGTCGCAGGAAGATCGTGCCCGTTACTCGGACGTCGGTTCGGCTTGCCCCTCGCGCAGCCCCGGCTCCTTGCGCAGCCCGGTCAGCCCATACCAGGCCAGGTTCACCACATGGGCGGCGACCGTTCGTTTGTCGGGGTGCCTGGCATCGAGCCACCACTGCGCGGTCATGGCGACCATGCCCACAAGCATCTGTGCGTAAATCGATCCGTCCTCGGCGCTGAACCCGCGGCGGGAGAACTCGTCGGCCAGGATGTGCTCGACCTGCTCGGTCACCTTGGTCAGCAGCGTGGAATACGTGCCCTCGGGCTGGGACGGCGGGGCGTCGCGCACCAGGATGCGGAAACCCTCGGTGCTGTCCTCTATATAGGTCAGGATCGCGAGCGCGGCTTTTTCCAGCAACACGCGAGAAGAATCGTCGCCGGAAAGCGACTCCGTGATCCGGGCCAGCAATTCCCGGTATTCGTTGGTGACCACTTCCATGTAGAGCGCTTCCTTGGAACCGAAGTGCTCGTAGACGATGGGCTTGGACACACCTGCCGCACGGGCAATTTCCTCGATCGTGGTGCCGTCAACGCCCCGCAAGGAGAACAGCTGACGTGAGATATCGATCAGTTGGAGTCGTCGTTGGACTCCGGTCATTCGCGTGCGAGGGCGTGCGGTGGGGCTCATAATCAACATGGTAAGCACAGGGGTGGCATAAACCATGCCAAGTCACCGTGGTGTGAACGGCGGATCAACGCGCCGCTGTCCCTCAAGTCGCATCGATGCCACCAGTCGTGGCAGAATAGTTCACTGTGCCGGTGAGGCAAGCTCAACGCACATTCCGCCCTGGTGTAATGGCAGCACCCCAGCCTTTGGAGCTGTGGAGTATAGGTTCGAATCCTATGGGCGGAACGCACCACTCATTGAAAATCCCGGTGTTCTCCCGGGATAGAATGATGAGGCCTGGCCCGGCCGGTCCGGCTAGCCAAAGTACAGGGGAGTACCAATCTTGAGCGTTCACGCCAACGCACCAGCCGCTGTCATCGTTCTCGCCGCAGGCGCAGGAACCCGAATGAAATCGGCGAAACCCAAGATCCTGCATGAAATCGGCGGCCGCTCCATGGTGGGGCACGCTCTTGCCGCAGCGGAGGGACTCGAACCCGAAACGCTCGTGGCCGTGGTCCGCTTCGAACGCGAACGCGTCGTCGAGCACCTCCTGCAGATCAAGCCGAACGTCGTCATCGCCGACCAAGATGAAATCCCCGGTACCGGACGGGCAGTGCAGCTTGGTCTCGAAAAGCTGGATCCTGCACTTGAAGGCACCGTTGTGGTCACCTACGGCGATGTTCCGCTGCTGACCACCGAGCTGTTGTCCGAACTCGTTGCAACGCACGATTCCGAAGGCAACGCCGTCACCGTGCTGACAGCCCTGCTTGAGGACGCCACCGGATACGGCCGCATCCTGCGCGCCGAGGACGGCACGGTCACCGGCATCCGCGAGCACAAGGATGCCAGCGACGAAGAACGCGCAATCCGCGAAGTGAACTCCGGCATCTACGCATTTGATGCAGAGGTCCTGCGTTCGGCACTGGCCGAGGTCACCACCGAGAACGCGCAGGGCGAGATGTACCTCACCGATGTGCTGGGCATTGCCCGGTCCAACGGTGGCCGCGTCGCGGCCGTCGTCACCGAGGACGCCTGGCAGGTCGAGGGCGCCAACGACCGCGTCCAACTTGCCGCGCTCGGCAAGGAAATGAACCGCCGCACCCTGGAAAAGTGGATGCGCGCCGGGGTCAGCATCATCGATCCGGACACGACCTGGATCGACGTGGAAGTAGCACTCTCCAACGACGTGACCATCAAGCCGGGAACCCAGCTGCATGGCAGCACCGCCATCGGCACCGATGCGGTCGTCGGCCCGGACACCACCCTGACCAACACCCAGGTCGGACGCGGTGCCAAGATCGTCCGCTCGGACGTCACCGATTCGATCATCGCCGAGGGCTCGTCGGTCGGCCCCTTCGCCTACCTGCGCCCGAAGACCAACCTTGGCCCCGACGCCAAGATCGGCGCCTTCTACGAAACCAAGAACATCGTGGTTGGCCGCGGCTCCAAGCTCTCGCACCTGGGCTACGCCGGGGATGCCGAAATCGGCGAATACACCAACATTGGCTGTGGCAACATCACCGCCAACTACGACGGCGTCAACAAGCACCGCACCGTCATTGGGTCGCACGTTCGCACCGCCTCGAACACCGTGTTCGTCGCCCCCGTGAGCATCGGGGACGGCGCCTACACGGGTGCCGGTGCCATCGTGCGCAAAAACGTTCCGGCGGGGGCCCTTGCTCTTTCCGTGGCTCCGCAAAAAAATACCGAGGGCTGGACGATTTCCAAGCGTCCCGGTTCCCCGGCTGCGGAGGCCGCATTCAAGTCCGCACTGGATTCCGGCGTGACCGCGGAATCCGCGGACCAGGTCAAGTAACCCTCCACATCATTCCCGATCCCCGTCTGAGCGAGAAAGCGATCCCATGAGCGAACTGAGCCATAACGTCGATAAGAAGCTGGTGCTGGCTTCCGGGCGTGCCCACCCCGAGCTGGCCGAAGAGGTGGCAGCGGCCCTTGGGACCGAGCTGCTTCCGATGAGCGCCTACGACTTCGCCAACGGCGAGATCTACGTCCGCTCGGGCGAGTCCGTGCGAGGCAAGGATGTCTTTGTCATCCAGGCGCACCCGGCACCGCTGAACAACTGGCTCATGGAGCAGCTGATCATGGTTGATTCCATGAAGCGTGCCTCGTCCAGGCGCGTCACCGTGGTGGCCCCGTTCTACCCGTACGCGCGCCAAGACAAGAAGGGACGGGGCCGCGAGCCGATCTCGGCCCGACTGGTTGCCGACATGTTCAAGGTCGCAGGCGCCGACCGCATCATGAGCGTTGACCTGCACACCGCGCAGATCCAGGGCTTCTTCGACGGCCCGGTCGACCACCTCTTCGCCATCCCGTTGCTGGCCGACTACATCCGCAAGGTCGTCGGCGACGATCCGGTCACCGTGGTTTCCCCCGACACCGGCCGCGTCCGCGTGGCCGAGCAGTGGGCAGAACGCCTCGGCGGCGCGCCGCTGGCCTTCGTGCACAAGTCCCGCGACCTGACCGTCCCGAACCAGGCCGTATCCAAGACCGTTGTCGGCCAGGTAGAGGGACGCACCTGCGTCTTGATCGACGACATGATCGACACCGGCGGAACCATCGCCGGCGCCGTGAAGGTGCTCAAGGACGCCGGTGCCAAGGACGTCATCATCGCCGCCACGCACGCGGTGTTCTCCGACCCCGCAGCGCAGCGCCTTTCCGAGTCCGGCGCCCGCGAGGTCGTGGTGACCAACACCCTCCCGATTCCGGAGTCCAAGCGCTTCGACACCTTGACCGTGCTTTCGATTGCCCCGCTGCTGGCCCGTGCCATCAAGGAAGTATTCGAGGACGGCTCGGTCACCAGCCTCTTCGACGGCGACGCGTAGGAACCCGTTCCCCGGGACACCAGCCTGATGCCGGGCCCTGCTAAAATATCTACTTGTGCCCAGGCGAGGGAACTCCATGAAAATGGGGGTCCGTTATCGACGAGGCTAGAAACGCACTACGCGTCCTTCTCCTTAGTAGGAATCGGATGATGATGCTTCTAGGCCCGAGCGGGGCAGGAACCAATTAATCATCTTCCTCAAGGAGAACACCATGAGCAACATCATCACGCTTGACGGCGAACTGCGCACCGACTTCGGCAAGGGCGCCGCACGCCAGGCCCGCCGCGCCGGCAAGATCCCTGCAGTGATCTACGGCCACGGCACCGACCCGGTCCGCGTCCTGCTGCCGGCCGCCGCCACCACCCTTGCAGTCCGTGGCTCCAACGCCCTGCTGAACATCTCGGTTGACGGCGACGACACCATCACCCTGGTGAAGGACATCCAGCGCCACGCACTGCGCCAGACCGTCGACCACCTTGACCTCCTGATCGTCAAGAAGGGCGAAAAGGTCATCGTTGAGGTTTCCGTCCAGGTTCAGGGCGAACTCACCGCCGGCTCCACCCTTTCCCTGGACCACGCCGTCATCGCCGTTGAGGCCGAGGCAGTTGCCCTTCCTGAGCACGTTGTCGCCAACGTCTCCGGCCTGGCCGCAGGTACCCAGATCCTGGCCTCGGACCTGGTTCTCCCGGAGGGCACCGCACTTGCCATCGACGGCAGCGTCGTCGTTGCAACGATCGATGCCGCTGTTTCGGAGACCGAAGAGGAATCGGCAGCTTCCGCCGAGTAATTTCTTGAATTTGGTTGTCGCATGACTAGCGAAACCTGGCTCGTAGCCGGGCTCGGAAACCCCGGGCCCGGCTACGCGCATAACAGGCACAATGTTGGCCAGATGGTCGTGGACGAACTTGCTTCCCGCATCGGGGGAAAGTTCAAGACCCACGCCTCCCGGGCGCAGATCCTCGAGGGACGCATGGGCATCGGGGGGCCCAGACTCGTTCTGGCAAAGCCGATGACCTACATGAATCTATCGGGCGGTCCCGTCGCCAATCTGGCAAAGTTCTTTGGCATCGATCCCCTGCACGTCATTGCCGTGCACGACGAAATCGACATCCCCTTCGACACCGTCAAGCTCAAGCTCGGCGGCGGCGAAGGCGGCCACAACGGGCTGCGCGACATTTCCAAGGCCCTGGGCACCAAGGACTACCTGCGCGTGCGGGTGGGCGTCGGACGGCCCCCCGGCCGCATGGAAACCGCGGATTACGTGCTGAAGGACTTCTCGAAGGACGAAAAGAAGTCGTTGCCCTTCCTGACCGACGCGGCGGCCGACGCCGTGGAGGCACTGGTGCATCACGGGCTGGAGACGGCGCAGCGCAAGTTCCATCTCGCGTAGGGGCGCTTGAGGTTTCCCGCCGAAACTGGCCGCCGATGCGTTGCGTCGGCGGGTGGTTCCGCACGGGTTGCGTGATTTGTTCAACAATCGTGCGCCTCGTAGAATGGTCAAGTGCCAGTTTGGCCCCAAAGCCAGGGGCCGGTAGCGGGCGGCTGCCGAGACCTGGCCACCCCCATTCCGCTACCGGCCCCTTTTTTGTGCCAATTTACGGGCCGAATCCACATTGGTAAGGGTCGACTTATGTGCCGCGGCGGCCGGAACGTGGGAGAATTAGCGAAGTAAATGATGCCGTAATCACGATTCGTCCAAAGGGATATGCCGCATGCTCTGCGGCTCAGGCCCTTTGCGGCGTGGATGGCATGAAACGAACTTCGGAGGTTCACAAAGTGTCCAGTGCATTGCCCACGACGCAAGATACCCTTCCCAAGCGCCTGGATGACGTCGAGGTCGCACTGTTGCGGGCAGACTTCCCCATCTTGGGTCGCAACGTCAACGGAGCGCCGCTGACCTATTTGGATTCCGGGGCCACATCGCAAAAGCCCAGCTGCGTCTACGAGGCCGAGCAGCACTTCTACGAGAACTTCAATTCGGCCGTCCACCGCGGCGCGCACTCCCTGGCCGTCGAGGCCACCGACATCTTCGAACAGGCCCGTACCGACGTCGCCGCGTTCATCGGCGCCAAGGACAACGAGGTTGTGTGGACCTCGAACGCCACCGAGGCGCTGAACCTCATCGCGTACTCCTTCGGCAATGCCAGCGTCGGCCTCGGGGGAGAGGCGGCACGACGTTTCGCGCTCGGGGCGGGGGACGAAATCGTCGTCACCGAACTCGAGCACCACGCCAACCTGATTCCCTGGCAGGAATTGGCGCTGCGCACCGGAGCGACCCTCAAGTACATTCCCGTCGACGAATCCGGCGCCCTGCGCATGGACATCGCCAGCTCGACCATCACCCCGGCCACCAGGATCGTGGCCTTCACGCACGTGTCCAACGTGCTCGGCACGGTCACGGACGTGGCAGCGCTGGTGGCACTGGCCCGCAACGTCGGCGCGCTGACGGTCCTTGACGGCTGCCAGTCGGTCCCGCACCTGCCCGTGGACGTCAAGGCGCTCGACGTCGACTTCATGGCGTTCTCCGGGCACAAGATGCTCGGCCCCACCGGCATCGGCGGACTTTACGGCCGCGCCGAGCTGCTCGACGCCATGCCGCCCTTCCTGACGGGCGGATCCATGATCACCTCCGTGACCATGGAGAAGGCCGAATACCTGCCCGCCCCGATGCGCTTCGAGGCCGGCACCCAACGGATCTCGCAGGCCCACGCCCTGGCCACCGCCGTCTCCTACCTGCGCGAAGTGGGCATGGACCGCATCGCGGCCTGGGAAGAACACCTGGGGGAGCGCATGCTCACCGGGCTGGCGGGGATGCCCGGAGTGCGCGTGCTGGGCCCGGCCCAGGGTGCCGCGCGCATCGGCACCGCACCCTTTGTGGTCGAGGGCGTGCACCCGCACGACGTGGGCCAGTTCCTGGACTCGCGCGGCATTGCGGTGCGCGTGGGCCACCATTGCGCCCAACCGCTGCACCGGGCACTGGGCGTTGTCTCCAGCACCCGGGCAAGCACCTACCTGTACAACACCACCAGCGACGTCGACAACCTGCTCAATGCGGTGTCGGACGTGCGCGGATACTTCGGAGTCGGCAAGTGAACGATCTGGACCAGCTGTACCAACAAATCATCCTGGACCACGCCAAGGCCCGGCACGGCGCCGGGCTGCTGGAGGCGCCGGAAGGCGTGGTGCACGGCGAATCGATGCAACACAACCCGGTGTGCGGGGACCACATCCAGCTGCGCGTCCAGCTTGAGGGAAGCATCGTGAAGAACGTTTCCTGGGAGGGCGACGGCTGCTCGATCTCCATGGCCTCCGCCTCGGTGCTCAGCGAACTGGCCACCGGGATCGAACGCGAGGAATTCATGGCAATCCTGGACGAATTCCGCGAGCTGATGCGCTCGCGCGGCGCCCGCGCCGGCGACGAAGAGATCCTGGGCGACGGGGCGGCCTTTGCCGGCGTCTCCAAGTTCCCCGCCCGGGTCAAGTGCGCCATGCTCTCCTGGGTGGCCGCCGAGGCCGCCCTGCTGGCCGCCAACGCCTAGGTCGCACACCCTTAGGCAGAAAGAGCCGGTTTGGCTTGCGCCGGGAATCCCGGGGGCAAGCCAAACCGGCTTTTCTTGTATGCGGTGAACCCGCTAGCCGTTGTTTTCCGGCTTCTGGAAGATGTCCGGGATCCCGTCCTTGTTCTCGTCCAGGGCGGCGCGTTCGTTGACCAGGCGGTAGCGGCGGTCGCGCGGACGCAGCCAGATCGTGCCGAGGACCGCGGCGAGCAGGGAACCGGTCAGGATCGCGACCTTCGCATGGTCGTAGTGCGGCGAGGCCAGCCCGAAGGAGAGCTCGGAGACCAGCAGGGACACGGTGAACCCGATGCCGCCCAGCAACGTCACGCCCAGCAGGTCGCCCCACTTGGTGTCCGGATCAAGGTTCGCCTTCGAGGTGCGGGTGACCAGCCAGGTGGCTCCCATGATGCCGATGGGCTTGCCGAAGACCAGGCCGAAGACGATGCCCCAGAGCACCGGGTCGCCCAGGGCCGAGGCGAAGCCCTCGGCGCCGCCGACGGCCACGCCGGCGGAGAAGAACGCGAAGACCGGAACGCAGAAGCCGCTGGAAAGCGGGCGGAAACGGTGCTCGAGCTGCTCGGCCAGGCCGGGCCTGTCGATTTCGTCCTTGTTCTTGCGCAGCACCGGGACGCAGAAGCCCAGCACCACGCCGGCGATGGTCGAGTGGATGCCCGAGCCGAAGACCAGCGCCCAGGCGGCGATGCCCAACGGCAGCAGGATGACCCAGGGGGCCCAAAGGTTCGCGGCAAAGAACTTCGGCCACTTGTGGGTCACGTACGCGTAGAGGCCGATGGGGGCCAGCGCCATCAGCAGGTAGGGCGGGTTCAGGTCTTCGGTGAAGACGAAGGCAATGATCACGATGGCAATCAGGTCATCGACCACCGCAAGGGTCAGCAGGAAAATACGCAGCGGGGAGGGCAGGTTCGAGCCGATGACGGCCAGCACAGCAACGGCAAAGGCGATGTCGGTGGCCGTGGGGATGGCCCAGCCGCGCAGGGTCTCCCCGCCGGTGGAGGCGTTTAGGGCGACGAAGATCAGCGCCGGGACCACCACGCCGCCAAAGGCCGCGGTCACCGGGACGATGGCGCGTTTCATGTCGCGCAGGTCCCCGGCCACGAATTCCTTCTTCAGCTCCAGGCCGACCAGGAAGAAGAACACCGCCAGCAGCCCGTCGGCGGCCCAGTGGCCCAGGGACAGGTTCAGGTCGATGCCGAAGACCGCGAAACCGAGGTGAAAGTCGCGAAGGGCGAAGTAGCTGTCGGCGGCAGGGGAGTTGGCCCAGATCAGCGCGATGACGGCGCCAACGATCAGGACGAGTCCGCCAACGGTCTCCTTGCGCAGGATCTCCCCGATGCGCAGGTACTCGGTGTAGCTACCGGGGCCGAACACCGTCTTGGGTTTCGGCGTGGGTGTGGGGGCTTGGCTCATGGTCATCTTCAATTCTTTTCGGGGACGCTGAAGTTATCGCCGACCAGACTTCCCGGCACACCAGAGACAACCCTAACGCCTCAACGTGTCCCGATGCACATCCCGCGGGCATGTGACGCAGTCGGCAACCGTTCGGCCGCCCCGCCCAAAAGACCAAGGACCGGCACGTGGCACGCCGTTGCGGGCATGCACGTGCCGGTCCTTTCACGAGGCCGGGTGCCCGCCGCAACCACGGCGGGCCAAGCATCGGTATTTAGCCGCGTTCGATCCAGGAGGACACCTTGGCGCCCTGCAGCGAGAGCGCCTTGGAGATGAACGGCTCGGCGGCCGAGGCGATCTTTCCGCCCACGAACGGGATGGACGAGGAAACCGTGGCCTCCACGCCCAGTGCGGAGCCCGCGTCGGTGGCCTTCAACGACTCGGTGCCGGCGACCGAAACCGGAAGCGAACCGACGGTGACCTTCAAGGTGGCCTCGCGCGAGCCGTCGGCGGCCGGGGCGGACCAGGACTCGACCTGGGTGACCTCCACGGACTGGCCCACGAACTTGCGGGCGATTTCCGGGGCGCGGTCGGTGGGCAGTGAGCGGACGGTGGTCAGGGTGAAGGCCGCGGCGGTGTCGCCGGAAACCTCGAAGCTCTTCAGCTCCCCGCCGACCAAGCCGGTCAGGTGCTCGGCGAAGTCGCGGTCGGCAAGCGTCGCGATGACGGCGTCGGGGGCGTGTGTCAGGTCGGTGGTGGCGTTAAGGGCCATGGGGGCGAAACTCCGTAAATTAGATTGGCCGAACCAATAGTCGATACAACACCACCAGCGTACCGGGCATGGGCCCGCGCGGCGGTACGCTTGAATGGCGCACCCCGGGACCCGCCATGGATCTCGGGTACTTGTGTTGTGCGCGTACCAGTCTTCGGAAAGGACCCCAGCCGATGGCGCTTCACGGCCTGCGCACCGCACTGCGAACCGACACCTCCTTTTCCCGCGTAAGATCCAATGCCGCGACCGCATACGCGGCCCGCGCCAACGAGCTGGAGATCGCCGCGCCGGCCGGGATGCGCGCCGTCATCACCGCCGAAACCGTCGAGGCGCTGCGCTCCAAGGTCGCCGACGGGCTGGTGCTGGCGGTGACGGCCACCGGACGCGAAACCGAGGAACTGGTCGCCGCACTGCTCAGCTACCTCCCGGAGGATGCCGTGGCGGAGTTCCCCTCCTGGGAAACGCTGCCCCACGAGCGCCTTTCCCCGCGTTCGGACACCGTGGGCCGGCGCCTGGACGTGCTACGCCGGCTGGAGACCGGGGACCGGGGCCTGCAGGTCATCGTGGCTCCGGTCCGCGCGGTCATCCAGCCCCTGGTGGCCGGGCTGGGCAAGCTGGAGCCGGTGGACCTGTCGGTGGGGGACGAGTACGAGTTCTCCGCCGTGGTCAGGGCGCTGGCCGATGCCGCCTACGCGCGGGTGGACATGGTCACCCACCGTGGCGAGTTCGCCGTGCGCGGCGGCATCCTCGATGTCTTCCCGCCCACCCTGAACCACCCGGTGCGCATCGACTTCTTCGGCGACGAGATCGATGCCATGCGCTACTTCTCCATCGCCGACCAGCGCTCCCTGGAGCACGAACCGCCCACCCGCATCCAGGCCCCGCCCTGCCGCGAGCTGCTGATCACTCCCTCGGTGATGTCGCGGGCCGCGAAGCTGCAGTCGCAGATGCCCGCCGCGCGCGACATGCTCGCCAAGATCGCCGGCGGCATGGCCGTGGAGGGCATGGAATCCCTCGCCCCGCTGCTGGTCGATTCCATGGTGCCGCTGCTCTCGGCGCTGCCGGCCGAATCCATCGCCCTGGTCATGGAGCCGGAGCGGGTCCGTGCCCGCGCCCACGACCTGGAGGCCACCAACGCCGAGTTCCTGGCCGCGGCCTGGGCCACCGCCTCCGACGGCGGGGCCGCGCCCCTTGACCTGTCCCAGGCCCAGGCGCAGGCCGCCGCGGCCGAGCTGGAGGCCGGGAACTTCACCTCCCTGGCCACCACCCGCACCGACGCGCAGAATGCCAACGTGTCCTGGTGGTCGGTGACCTCGCTGGGCGCCGACGCCGAGCTGCTGCCCGAAGCCGACTCGATCCGCATCAACGCCCGCGAGCCGCGCGGCTACCAGGGCGACGTCGCCGAGATGCTTGGGTTCATTTCCGAGCGCATCAAGGATGACTGGTCCATCGTGGTCGCCACCGACGGCCCCGGCCCCGCCCAGCGCCTGGCCGAGCTCTTCCACGACGCAGACATCCCCACCCACCGCATCGCTTCGCTCGACGACGCGCCCACGCCCGGGCTCATCGAGATCACCACGGCGCAGGCCGGGCGCGGCTTTGCGCTCGATTCCCTGAAGCTCGGATTCCTCACCGAGGCGGACCTGCTGGGCCGCTCCAGCGCCTACGCCCCGACCGGGGCCAAGAGGCTGGCGGCCAAGCGGCGCAACGCCGTGGACCCGCTCACGCTCACCGAGGGCGACTTCGTGGTCCACGAGCAGCACGGCATCGCCAAATTCGTGGAGCTGATCGCCCGCAAGGTCGCCGGCGGGGCCGACGCCAAGCGCGAATACCTGGTCCTGGAGTACGCGCCGGCCAAGCGCGGGGCGCCGGGGGACAAGCTCTTCGTGCCCACCGACCAGCTGGACCAGGTCACCCGCTACGTGGGAGGCGAGGCCCCAAGCCTGTCCAAGATGGGCGGCTCGGACTGGTCAAGCACCAAGTCCAAGGCGCGCAAGGCCGTCAAGGAGATCGCCGGGGACCTGATCCGGCTCTACTCCGCCCGGATGGCCAGCCGCGGCCACGCCTTCGCCACCGACACCCCCTGGCAGTCGGAGCTGGAGGAGGCCTTCGCCTACGTGGAGACCCCCGACCAGCTGACCACCATCAACGAGGTCAAGGCCGACATGGAGCGCGAGATCCCGATGGACCGGCTGGTCTCCGGCGACGTGGGCTTCGGCAAGACGGAGATCGCGGTGCGCGCCGCGTTCAAGGCCGTGCAGGACTCCAAGCAGGTCGCCGTGCTGGTGCCCACCACGCTGCTGGCCTCCCAGCACCAGCAGACCTTCACCGAACGCTACTCCGGATTCCCGGTGCGCGTGAAGACGCTCTCGCGCTTCCAGAGCGCCAAGGAGTCCAAGGACATCATCGAGGGGCTGAAGAACGGCACCGTCGACGTGGTCATCGGCACCCACCGGCTGCTCTCGGACACCGTCCAGTTCCGCGACCTGGGGTTGGTGATCGTCGACGAGGAGCAGCGCTTCGGCGTCGAGCACAAGGAACAGCTCAAGAAGATGCGCACCAACGTGGACGTGCTCTCCATGTCCGCGACCCCGATCCCGCGCACCCTGGAGATGTCGCTGACCGGCATCCGCGAGACCTCCACGCTGGCCACCCCGCCGGAGGAGCGCCACCCGGTGCTCACCTACGTGGGACCGCGCACCGACAAGCAGATCTCCGCGGCCATCCGCCGCGAGCTGATGCGCGACGGGCAGGTCTTCTTTGTGCACAACCGCGTCTCCTCCATCGACAAGGTCGCCTCCGAGCTGCGCGAACTGGTCCCCGAGGCCCGCGTCGAGGTGGCCCACGGAAAGATGAGCGAGTCCCGGCTGGAGAAGATCATCCAGGACTTCTGGGAGAAGAAGTTCGATGTTTTGGTCTCCACCACCATCATCGAGACCGGCCTGGACATCTCCAACGCCAACACGCTGATCGTGGACCGGGCCGACAACTACGGCCTGTCCCAGCTGCACCAGCTGCGCGGGCGCGTGGGGCGCGGCCGCGAGCGCGCCTACGCCTACTTCCTGTGGAACGCTGAAAAGCCGCTGGGCGAGGTCGCCCTGGAGCGGCTCAAGGCCGTCGCCGCGCACAACGAACTGGGCTCGGGCTACCAGCTGGCCATGAAGGACCTGGAGATCCGCGGCGCCGGCAACCTGCTCGGCGGCGAGCAGTCCGGGCACATCGCCGGGGTCGGCTTCGACTTGTACCTGCGCCTGGTGGGCGAGGCCGTGGCGGACTTCAAGGGCGAGGCGGACGAGAAGACCGCGGAGATGAAGATCGAGCTGCCGGTCAACGCGCACCTGCCGCACGACTACGTGCCCGGCGAGCGGCTGCGACTGGAGGCCTACCGGAAGATCGCCGCGGCCACCGATTTCGCGGCGCTCGAAGAGGTCCATGCGGAGCTGGTGGACCGCTACGGGCAGCCGCCGGCGCCGGTGGTGAACCTGCTGGAGGTCGCGCGAATCCGCATCCGGGCCCGGGCGCTGGGACTGACCGACGTGGCGATGATGGGCAACATGATCAAGTTCGCCCCTGCGGCCATCGCCGATTTGCCGGACTCGCGGCAGCTGCGCCTGGCCCGGATGTACAAGGGCGCGGCGGACAAGCCGGCGCTGAACGCCATTGCCATCCCCAAGCCGCAGACCTCGGCGATCGGCGGACGCGACCTGGTGGACGAGCAGATCCTGGAGTGGGTCTCCGGGGTGCTGGGCAACATCTTCGAGGTCGAGGCGCCGCGCGCCAGGGTGTAGCCGGGAACTACGCGGCGGGGTGGTTCTCGCCGTGGTGGATCAGCACCGGGCACTTGGCGTGGGCGGCCAGCGAACTGGACACCGAACCCAGCAGCAGTCCCTTGAAACCGCCGCGTCCGCGCGTGCCCAACACCAGCAGGGCGGCGTCCTTGGAGACCTCGATCAGGTTGGGTGCCGCCGGCCCCATGACCACCTTGCGCTCCAGGCCGGCGGGAACGTCCTCGCCGAAGGCCTCGGCGATGGATTTTTCCAGCGCGTCGCGGGCGTCCTGCTCGGGTGCCCAGTCGGGGGTGTAGTCCTCCAGCGCGATGCGCGGCAGCCACGAGGAGAAGGCCACCAGGCCGTGGCCCAGGGAGGCCGCCAGGGTGGCGGCGTAGCGAAGGGCGCTGATGGATTGGGGGGAACCGTCGATGCCGACGACGACGGTGCTGCGCTGGGTGTTTTCCATGGTGAAGCGCTCATTTCTTCAGACAGGACGGCTGGTCCAACGACAGTCTTGCGGTTGCGTTGGACTTCATCCTACACGCGGTGCCCCGCCGTTTTCTACGGATCGTAGAAGTATCGGCAGGCGCCGGGCACGCGCCGGGCGTTTCCCGGCCCGGAACCGGCCCGCGCCCGGCATGCAAAAGGGAGGCGGGCACCGCCGGCAACCAGGTCCGCACGGGGGTGCGGATTGCGGATGCTGCGCGGTGCCCGCCTCCCCATTGGTGGGAGACGCCGGAAACTAGTCCTGCTTCGAGGCCGTCTTCGCCGGGTTGCGGTCCGACATGCCCAGGATGTGCTGCGGGATGCCGAAGGCCAGAATGGCCAGCACGAAGCAGGCAATGCCCGGGATCCAGGCGTTGTCCAGCGACCAGTACGAGAGCGAGTAGATGGCTCCGACGAAGAGGACGAAGAACACCACGAAAGCGATGACGTTCCCGGCCAGTCGGCCCTGGCCCGAGTGGGCTACATTCTTGCCGTTCGAGTACACAGCGAATCTCCTAAAAATGATCTGGTTTCAATGCGCGTGCGGGATACGAGATCAGTAGCCCTCGGCGCCTTGTTCACCCTCCACAATAGCAACTCCGGAGCTGGATCCGAGACGCGTGGCCCCGGCGGCGACCATCGCGAGCGCGGTTTGAAGCGAACGCACCCCGCCGGAGGCCTTCACGCCCATCTCCGGGCCCACGGTGGCACGCATCAGCGCGACGTCCTCGAGCGTCGCCCCGCCGCCGGCAAAACCGGTGGAGGTCTTCACGAAGTCGGCCCCGGCACGCACCGAGGCGCGGCAGGCCAGCACCTTCTCGTCGTCGGTGAGCAGCGCGGTTTCGATGATGACCTTCAGGATCGCTCCGCCGGCGTGCACCGCCTGCGCGACCGCGGAGATGTCGGCCACCAGGGCCTCCTCGTCCCCGGCCTTGGCGGCGGCGATGTTGATGACCATGTCGACCTCGTTGGCGCCGTCGGCCACCACGGTGTTCGCCTCGAAGACCTTCGATGCCGTCGGGGTGGCGCCGAACGGGAAGCCGATGACCGAGCAGGTGAGCACGCCGGAGTCCGCCAGCGCGGCGCTCACGGTGGCCACCCAGATCGGGTTCACGCAGACGGAGAAGAACTTGTACTTCACGGCCTCGGCGCAAATGCGGGCCACGTCGGAGGCCGCGGCGTCGGGGTTCAGGATGGTGTGGTCGATGTACGAGGCGATGTTCTTGGTGCTCATGGCGTGTTCTGTGGCTCCTGGTCGTGATGCGGTTGAAAAGGCGGTGGGGGGTCGATGCGCGCAGCCGGCGGCTGGGCCGCCGGCGGTGCCTAGCGGTCCAGCAGGCCGGCGAGTTCCTGCTTGATGGCCTCGAGCCGCGCGGTGCCGGCGGCGCGGGCCGCGGGCAGCCCGCCGGGTCCGGCGACCGGCGCGATGACCTCGAGGTAGCACTTGAGCTTGGGTTCGGTGCCCGAGGGACGCACGATCACCCGGGTGTCGGCCGCCGTGGCGAAGAGCAGCCCGTCGGTGGGCGGCAGGTTCGCCCCCAGGGACAGGTCCTCGAACCCGGTGACGGCCTCCCCGCCCAGGGTCGCTGGCGGGGCGACACGCAGCGATTCCATCATGGTGTCCAGCAATCCCAGGTCCGCCACCCGCACCGAGAGCTGGTCGGTCTGGTGCAGCCCGTGCGCCAGCGCCAGGGAATCGAGCACCTCCGGCAGCGAGGAGCCGGCGGCCTTCAGCTCCGCGGCGTAGTCGGCCAGCACCAGGGCGGCGGAGAGCCCATCCTTGTCGCGCACCAGGGAAGGTGCCACGCAATAGCCCAGCGCCTCCTCGTAGCCGAAGGCCAGGAAGGGCACCCGGGAGATCCACTTGAAGCCGGTCAGCGTGTTCTCATGGGCCAAATGGTGCGCCGCGGCGATGCGTGCGAGCATCCGCGAGGACACGATGGAGTTGGCCAGCACCGCGCCGTCGGCGGCGTTTGCGGCCGCGCGGTCGCCCAGCAGCCAGCCGAGCTCGTCCCCGCGCAGCATCCGCCAGCCGGTGTCCGGGAACTTCACCGCCGCGGCACAGCGGTCGGCGTCCGGGTCGTTGGCGATGACCAGGTCGGCGTCGGTCTCGGTGGCCAGCGCGAGCGCCAGGTCCAGGGCTCCGGGCTCCTCCGGGTTGGGGAAGGAGACGGTGGGGAAATCCGGGTCCGGTTCGGCCTGCTCGGCAACCAGGCGCACCCGCGAGAACCCGGCGCGGCCCAGCGCCTGGGCCATGGTGTGCCCGCCGACCCCGTGCATCGGGGTGAGCACGATCCGCAGGTTCTCCCGCGCCGCGGTGATCCGGTCCCCGCCGGTCCCGCCGGCTTCCGGGACGAGTCCGGCGATGGCGTCCAGGTACCCGGCCTCCACGTCCCCGGGCAGCACGGTCCAGCCCCCCGCGGCCAGGGCGATGTCCGCCATGGGTTCGTCGTGATCGATCTGCGCTGCGATCTGCGCATCGACGGGGCTGGTGATCTGGGCGCCCTGCCCCCAGCCGTCCTGCGCGCGCCCGCCCAGGTAGACCTTGTAGCCGTTGTCGGCCGGAGGGTTGTGGCTCGCGGTGACCATGATCCCGGCCTCGGCGGCGCGCTCGCGCACGGCCCAGGCCAGCACCGGGGTGGGCAGGGCCGAGGGCAGCAGCTGCACCTCGATCCCGGCGGCGGTGAGCACCGCGGCGGACTCGCGCGCGAAGACGTCGGAGTTGTGGCGGGCGTCAAAGCCGATGACAGCCCGCGGGGTGTAGGCGCCGTCGGCCGCGGCGAGGAGGAAGCGTCCGATGCCGGCGGCGGTGCGCCGCACCACCATGGAGTTCATGCGGTTCGGGCCCGGGCCCAGCTCGGCGCGCAGCCCCGCGGTGCCGAACGCCAGGTTCGCGGCGAAGCGGTCGGCCAGCTCGGCGGCGGCGGGCCCGTCCCCGGCACCGGCGGCGTCGCACAGTACGCGCAGCGCCGCCGCGGTCACCGGGTCCGGGTCCTGGGCGGCCCAGGCCGCGGCGGTCTCAAGCAGGGCGGCGTCGATCTGGTGGGTGCTCATCTGCTGTGGTGGGTCCTTTGGCTGGGCCGGGCTGCCGGTAGGTGGCAAGGTTGCCGGGATCGGGTGCGGGTGCGGGTGCGGTGCCCGGGGGCACACCGGGCGGGGGCGGGAAGCTAGAGCTTGGCGACGATGTCGGCCAGCAGCGCGGAAATCCGCGGGCCGGCGGCCTGGCCCGCCTCGATGACCTCGGCGTGGCTGAGCGGGGTTTCGGAGATGCCTGCGGCCAGGTTGGTCACCAGCGAGATCCCGAAGACCTCCATGCCCGCGTGGCGTGCGGCGATGGCCTCCAGCGCGGTGGACATGCCCACCAGGTCCGCGCCGATCACCTTGGCGTAGCGCACCTCGGCGGGCGTCTCGTAGTGCGGGCCGGTGAACTGCGCGTACACGCCCTCGTCCAGCGACGGGTCCACCTCGCGGGCCAGGGTGCGGATGCGCGAGGAGTACAGGTCGGTGAGGTCCACGAACGTCGCCCCCTCCAGCGGTGAGGTGCCGGTGAGGTTGAGGTGGTCGGAGATCAGCACCGGGGTGCCCGGGGCCCAGTCGGGGTTCAGCCCGCCGCAGCCGTTGGTCAGCACCAGGGTCTTGGCCCCGGCTGCGGCGGCGGTGCGCACCCCGTGGACCACGGCGCGCACGCCCTTGCCCTCGTAGAAGTGGGAGCGGGCGCCGAGCACCAGCACGCGCTTGCCGCCCTTGGTGAGCACCGAGGAAATCGTGCCGACGTGCCCCGGCACCGCGGCGGCGTGGAAGCCGGGCAATTCGGTGGCGTCGATGCGGTGGGTGGTTTCGCCGATGAGGTTCGCCGCCTCGCCCCAGCCGGAGCCCAGGACCAGCGCGATGTCGTGGTGGGGGACGCCGGTGAGTTCGGCGATCTTGGCGGCGGCGGCGGTGGCCAGGTCAAAGGGAGCAGAGTTGTTGTCGATCACGGGGTTAAACCTACCGGCGGAACCCCGCCTTGTCAGGTGGCGTGCCGCCGGCCGCCCGGGTCCAGTGCACCGGTCGGCCGTCCGGATCTCGATTGCCCGCAAGTCCGCGGCCCTGCTGCGGCACGCCTCCGCCGCCACGGCGCGGTGCCCGGTCCGCGTGTGCGGTGTGCACTTGGCTGTCAGGTAGGGAAGAATGGGTGATCGTGAGTGCACAACGCGATATCAATTCCCCCAGGCTTGTAATTCTCGGCGGTGGCCCCGGTGGCTACGAGGCCGCGATGGTAGGTGCCCAGCTCGGCGCGCAGGTGACCATCGTCGAACGCGCGGGCATGGGCGGCTCGGCGGTGTTGACCGACGTCGTCCCGTCCAAGACGCTGGTGGCCACGGCCGACGCCATGCGCCGGGTCTTCGGCGCCCGCGAGTTCGGCGTCGAGGTCGGGGACGCCGGCACCGAGGCGGTGGCCGACCTCTCGGTCATGAACGCGCGCCTGCTGGAGCTGGCCCGGGACCAGTCCTCGGACATCCACATGGGCCTCGAGCGCGTGGGCGTGCGCGTGGTCATCGGCGAGGGCCGGCTGCTTGACGCCTCCACCGTGGAGGTCGCCCGCGCCGACGGCAGCACCGAGACCATCCCGGCCGACGCCCTGCTGATTTCCGTCGGGGCGCACCCGCGCGAACTGCCCACCGCGGTTCCCGACGGCGAACGCATCTTCAACTGGACGCAGGTCTACAACCTGAAGGAAGTCCCCGAGCACCTGATCGTCATCGGTTCCGGTGTCACCGGTGCCGAGTTTGCCTCCGCCTACAACCTGCTGGGCACCAAGGTCACCCTGGTCTCCTCGCGCGACCGCGTGCTGCCGGGCGAGGACGCCGACGCCGCCGAGGTCCTCGAGGAGGCCTTCAAGAAGAACGGCGTCAACGTGGTGGCCAAGTCCCGCGCCGAGGCCGTCGAGCGCGTGGGCGACACGGTCAAGGTGACCCTGGGCGACGGGCAGGTCATCGAGGGCAGCCACTGCCTGGTGGCCGTCGGCTCGATCCCCAACACCGCCGGCATCGGCCTGGAGGAGGCGGGCATCAAGCTCAGCGAATCCGGCCACATCCAGGTCGACGGCGTCTCGCGCACCACCGCCACCAACGTGTACGCCGCCGGCGACTGCACCGGCGTCTTTGCGCTGGCCTCGGTCTCGGCCATGCAGGGGCGCATTGCCATGGCGCACCTGTTGGGCGACTCGGTGAAGCCGCTGAAGCTCACCGAGGTCTCCTCCAACATCTTCACCTCGCCGGAGATCGCCACGGTCGGCGTCACCGAGCGCATGGTCGAGGAAGGCAAGTACCAGGCCGACATCATCAAGCTGGATTTGGCCACCAATGCGCGCGCCAAGATGATGAACGTGAACCAGGGCTTCGTGAAGATCATTTCGCGCCGCGGCTCCGGAACCATCATCGGCGGCGTCGTGGTTGCGCCGCGCGCCTCCGAGCTGATCTTCCCCATCGCCCTGGCGGTGCACAACAAGCTGCACGTCGATGACATGGCCGAAACGTTCTCGGTCTACCCCTCGCTCTCGGGGTCCATTTCCGAGGCGGCGCGCCGCCTGCACGTCCACCTCTAGGCCCGGTGCGCGCACACTTCGGCGCCCGGTAAACCGCATGGCAAGCGGCCGCCATCCCCGCCCGGGGGTGGCGGCCGCTTGCATTGCTGGCGCCGGAATGTCGGAGGGCCCGGCGGACTACCTGTGTGGCACCCCGTTTTCGAGTGAGAACTACCTGAATTGCGGCGTCCCGGGGGGAGTACCCTGTTTGCACATGCGTTATTTGGGGGCGGGGAACCATGGCAGGGGAGCGCGCAAGATTCGGGTCGCTTGACGGGTTGCGTGGAGTGGCTGCGGCCGTGGTGGTCGTCTTCCACCTCGCGGTGTCGGATGACCGCGCAGGTGCGATATACAAGCTGACCCAGACGGGTCCGCTGTCCACTTTTGAGACCGTCATGAACTACTCGCCGCTGCGGATCCTGTGGGCGGGCTCCGAAGCGGTGGTGGTCTTCTACGTGCTCAGTGGCTTCGTCCTGGCCCTTCCCTTTGCCCGGGGTGCCGCGGTGCCGTGGAAGTACTTCTACCCCCGCCGCCTGATCCGGCTCTATGTCCCGTCGATCGCGAGCCTGGTTTTTGCCTACCTGACGACGCTGACAATCCGCCGGGCGGAGATCCCGAACGGGAGCCCATGGCTCAACGGGCACGCTACGGCCCCCAACGGGCCGCTGCAGGTGCTCCTGGGCTCATCTCTGATGACCGGCTGGGGAGGGCTGAACACCTCGCTCTGGTCGCTGCGCTACGAGGTCCTTTTTTCGCTGCTGCTCCCGCTCTTCCTCTGGGTGGCCTTCACCTGGAAAAGGCTGTTGTGGCTGAAGGTCGCGGCGGTCCCGCTGTTTTGCATGTTGTGGCCTCTGGCCGGGTTCTTCTACCCGGACCTGGTGTACCTGAGCGTCTTCCTGCTCGGCGTGCTCATGGCCTACAACATCGAGGCCCTGCGCGCCCGCGCGGCAAGGATACGGGGCTGGGGGTGGACGCTGATCTGCGTCGCCTCGATGCTGCTGTTGTGCTATTCCTGGTTGGTGGCCGGCATCGACCCGGAATCCCGGTGGCGGCTGTCCTGGATCGGCTTCGCGGCCATCGGTGCGACGCTGCTGGTTTTTGCCGTCGCCTTTTGGCAGCCCTGCGTCAAGGTGTTCGGCTCACGCCCGATACGCTGGCTCGGCAGGATCTCCTTCAGCCTCTACCTGACCCAGGAGCCGGTGGTCGTGGCACTGGCCTTCGCGACACATGGAATCGTTCCGCTGTGGGTGCAGATCCCCGTGGGATTTGCGCTCTCAATAGTCGTCGCGTGGCTGTTCTTCCTGGTCATCGAGCGGCCGTCGCATCGCCTTTCCAGGAACTTCGCCCGTGCACGCCAGCTGCGCGAGGCCGGTACGCCTACCGTGCCCGAGTCCGTTGAGCGCGCTGCCCTGAGGCCCACGAACAATTAGCCCGCCCGCACCGGGTCGACCACAACGAAAAAACCGGGGGATCGCGCCGGCAAGGCGCCGGGGATCGCTGTGCCGTGTATTACAGTTGTCCAAATACTGGAAGGACTGTCCAATACGTGGACGTCCATCATAAACTTGTCGCTTAGTAACCTTAGGCACCCACCAAGAGAATCACGAGCCATGTCCAACAAGACCACGGTCGTTGCACCGAAAGAGAACACACGCGGACGCGTGCTGTTTGCCAGCCTCATCGGCACCACCATTGAATTCTTTGACTTCTACGCCTATGCCACGGCATCGGTGCTGGTTTTCCCGACGCTCTTCTTCCCGAACGCGTCCAACGTCAACGCGATCCTGTCCTCGTTCGCGATCTTCGGCGTCGCCTTCGTGGCCCGCCCGGTGGGCTCGGTGCTCTTCGGGCACTTCGGCGACAAGATCGGCCGCAAGGGCACCCTGGTGGCCTCGCTGCTGATGATGGGCATCGCGACCTTCCTGATCGGGTTCCTGCCCCCGGCGCAGGGCAACTTCGTGGTCCTGGCACCGCTGATGCTGGTGCTGCTGCGCTTCGCCCAGGGCCTGGCCCTGGGTGGCGAGTGGTCGGGTGCCGCGTTGCTGGCCACCGAGAACGCCCCGGCCAACAAGCGCGCCATCTACGGCACGTTCCCGCAGCTGGGTGCGCCCATCGGCTTCATCATCGCCAACCTGATGTTCGTGGGCCTGCAGCTGGGCCTGACCCCGGAACAGTTCATGTCCTGGGGCTGGCGCGTGCCGTTCGTCCTCTCGGCCGTGATGGTCGCCGTGGGCCTCTGGGTCCGCCTGAAGCTGGTCGAGTCCGTGGCCTTCACGAAGGTCGTGGAGCAGGACAAGGTCGCCAAGTCCCCGTTCAAGACCACCATGAAGTACCACTGGCGCCCGGTGCTTGCCGGCACGTTCATCATGTTGGCCACCTACGTGCTCTTCTACCTGATGACCGCCTTCACGCTGACCTACGGCACCGCCCCGGCCACCGTGGAAGCGGCCCGCGCGGCCGCCGAGGCCAAGGGCAAGACCTTCGACGCCGCGGCGGAAGCCGCGTTCGCCCCGGGCCTGGGCATCGCACGCCCCGAGTTCCTCACGATGCTCATCATCGGCGTGGTCTTCTTCGGCATCTTCACCATGGTCTCCGGGCCGCTGGCCGAGAAGTTCGGCCGCCGCAAGTTCCTGATCTACGTGACCAGCGGAATCCTTCTCTTCGGCCTGTCCTGGACGCTGATGTTCGGCCCCGGCAAGGGCGCCGCCATGGTCGGCCTGGTCGTCGGCTTCACGCTGATGGGCGCAACGTTCGGCCCGATGGCCGCCTACCTGCCCGAGCTCTTCCCGTCCAACGTGCGCTACACCGGCTCGGCCGTGGCCTACAACCTGTCCTCGGTCATCGGTGCGGCCCCCGCATCGTTCGTGGCCATCGCCCTGTGGCAGTTCGGCGGAGGAAACACCGTCTGGGTCGGCGCCTACCTGGCGCTCGGCGCGGTGCTCACGCTCATCGCCCTGTACCTGACAAAGGACACCAAGGACGTCGACTACGAGAACAACGTCGCCTAACTGAAATGCCGCCCCGGGACCGCCTTTGGCCGGTCCCGGGTCCGGACACCAGGCGCTCGCTACCCTCCGGGGGTTGCGGGCGCCTGGTGCGTTAACGCCCTTTCGCGCCGAGTGTCGAGTGCCGCGTGCCGCGTCCCGAATGTCCTGGGCGCTATTCGCCGACCTGGCCGTCGATGCGTTCGCGCAGCAGGTCCGCATGCCCGTTGTGCCGGGAGTACTCCTCGATCAGGTGCGTCAGGATCCAGCGCACCGAGACCGTCCCGTGGTGTCCGGCCGCCACCGCTCGCTCGAGCGAAGCGTAGCCCAGGGCGGCATCGGAAAAGGCGATCTCATCCCTCCACGCGGCCATGGATTCCGCCACGAGCGCGGCGTCGGGCTCCGGGAAGTCGAAGTCGGTGTCGTCCCCGTCCCCGCGCCAGTAGAGCGGCGGGGCAGGGTCTCCGGCCAGGGCCGAGCGGACCCAGAACCGTTCCACGTCGCTGAGGTGGCGCACCAGCCCCAGCAGGGAGAGCCCGGAAGGCGGCACGGCACGGGTGCCCAGCGCCGCTGCGCCAAGCCCTGCGCACTTCAGTGCGAGGGTGCGGCGCTGGTAGTCCAGGAAGCCCATGAGGGTCTCCCGCTCGCTGCCGCACGGCGGCGGATCGGTGCGCGGGTCCGCCGTGGCCTGCGCAAAGGTTTCAGGTGCCATGGCCACCAGCCTAGACGACCCCGCGGCAGGTCCCGGGGGAGGGGGGATCCGCGACTGCCCGGCAACGCGAAGGGCGGCGCCGTCCTTCGCAAGGAAGTCCGGCGCCGCCCAGGCGGTGCGGTGGTGGTGCGGCGCTACTCTCCGATGGAGGCCAGCACGGTCCCGGCCGACACGGTGTCGCCTGGCACGGCGCTGAGCCCGGAAACCACGCCGTCGCAGTGCGCGGTCAGCGGCTGTTCCATCTTCATGGCCTCCAGGACCAGGATCAGGTCGCCCTCGGAGACGGCGTCCCCGTCGGCCACGGCGACCTTGACGATGGTTCCCTGCATGGGGGAGACCAGGTCGGCACCCGAGTTGCCGGCGGTCGCCGCGCCCCGGGAGCCCGAAGCGCGCTTCTTCTTGCGCGCCTTGCCGTTGCCGGCGGTGGACATGGTGCCCAGGGACGCGGGCAGCACGACCTCCAGGCGCTTGCCGCCGACCTCGACGGTGATGGCGTTGCGTCCGCCGTCCTCGGACGGGGTGCCGGCGGTGGCCGGGTCCCAGGCCGGGATCTCGTTGGCGAACTCGGTCTCGATCCAGCGGGTGTGGATGGAGAACGGGCCGGAAGCCGGGACGAACGCCTCATCGGCCATGACGGCACGGTGGAACGGCAGCACCGTGGGCATGCCCTCGATCTGGAATTCCGCCAGCGCGCGGCGGGCCCGGGCGGCGGCCTGGGCGCGGGTGGAACCGGTGACGATGAGCTTGGCGATCATCGAATCGAAGTTCCCCGAGACGGTTTCCCCGGCCTCGACGCCCGAGTCGATGCGCACGCCCGGCCCGGTGGGCAGGGTCATGGAGGTGATGGTGCCCGGGGCGGGCATGAAGCCGCGCCCGGCGTCCTCGCCGTTGATGCGGAACTCGAAGGAGTGGCCGCGGGGCTCGGGGTCGGTGTAGCCCAGCGCCTCGCCGCGGGCCAGCCGGAACTGCTCGGCCACCAGGTCGATGCCCGTGACCTCCTCGGAGATCGTGTGCTCGACCTGCAGGCGGGTGTTGACCTCCAGGAAGGAGATGACCCCGTCCTGGCCCACGAGGAACTCGCAGGTGCCGGCGCCCACGTAGCCGGCCTCGCGCATGATGGCCTTGGACGCCTCGTAGAGGCGGGTGTTCTGCTCATCGGTCAGGAACGGCGCGGGGGCCTCCTCGACGAGCTTCTGGTTGCGGCGCTGCAGCGAGCAGTCGCGGGTGGAAACCACCACGACGTTGCCGTGCACGTCGGCCAGGCACTGGGTCTCCACGTGGCGCGGGGCGTCCAGGAAGCGTTCGACGAAGCATTCGCCGCGGCCGAAGGCGGCAACGGCCTCGCGGACCGCGGATTCGTAGAGCTCGGGGATTTCCTCGCGGCTGCGCACGACCTTGATGCCGCGCCCGCCGCCGCCGTAGGCGGCCTTGACGGCCAGCGGCAGCCCGTGCGCATCGGCGAAGGCCAGGACCTCGTCGGTGGACTGCACCGGGTCCTTGGTGCCGGGCACCAGCGGGGCGCCGACCTTCTCGGCCAGGTGGCGGGCCTGGACCTTGTCGCCCAGCTGCTCGATGGCGGCCGGGGGAGGGCCGATCCAGGTCAGTCCGGCATCGATCACGGCCTGGGCGAACCCGGCGTTCTCGGCCAGGAACCCGTAGCCGGGGTGCACGGCGTCGGCGCCGGAGCGCTTGGCTACCTCGAGGATCTTCCCGATGTCCAGGTACGACTCCGCTGCGGTGGAACCGCCCAGCGAGTAGGCCTCGTCGGCCAGCCTCGAATGCAGTGCATCGCGGTCGGGTTCGGCGTAGACGGCAACCGATCCAATGCCCTCATCGCGGGCTGCGCGGATGATGCGTACGGCGATTTCTCCGCGATTGGCGATGAGAACCTTCGTCAACTGACTCATGGCAGGGGGTATCTCCTTAAATATGCTCTTTCGGAGCCTACCTGCGTTTGTGGGATGTGCACCCACAAAACCCCCGGTGTCGGGATCAAGTCGCGATTTCTTTGTGGGGTTCCTACAAAGTGCGGGCGGCTAGGCCCATACGTCCGAGATGGACAGGCCGGTCTCGGCCAGCAGCTCGCGCAGCGTGGAGACGTTCAGCCCGATGACGTTCTGCGGGTTGCCCTCGATGCCGCGGATGAACGCGGCCCCCCGTCCGTCGATGGTGAACCCGCCGGCGCACGGCAGCGGCTCCCCGGTGGCCACGTACGCGGCGATCTCCGCGGCGGAGAGCTTCTCGAACTCCACGGTCGTGGAGGAGACCGCGCCGATGGTCGCCCCGGACCCGCCGTCCCCGTCTTCCTCGGAGCGGTTGTCGATGAGCCAGTGCCCGGTGTGCAGGATCCCGGACTTCCCGCTCATGGCCTCCCAGCGCTCCGTGGCGACCTCGGCGGTGTACGGCTTGCCGTAGGCCACTGACTCGAATTCGAAGACCGAGTCGCAGCCCAGCACCACTGCGCCGTCGGCCTCGTCCGACGCCGCGACGTCCTCGGCCTTGGACTTGGCCAGCAGCAGGGCGGTGTCGGCCGGGCCCAGCTCGCCGAAGCGCTCCACGGCCCGGGCCAGGACCTCGTCCTCGTCCACGGTGGAGACCTGGACGGCGAAGTCGATGCCGGCGTCGGTGAGCACCTTGGCCCGGCCCGGGGAAGCGGAGGCCAGCACCAGCAAGGGCAGGTCCTCGGGGTGCTCGACCTCCCCGCGCGGATCGGCGGCGGCGGAGGAGGTGGTGTCGAAAGTGTTCGCGTTCTGGCTCATGCATCAACCGTATCCCGCGCGGGCGGCGCCTGGGTGCCGGGTTCCGCGTCGGCGCCCTCCGCCGTCGCGGGGGTGCGCGCGGCGATCTTCGAGCCCTCCACGTCCACGTCGGGCAGGATCCGCTCCAGCCAGCGCGGGATGTACCAGGCCCGGTGCCCCAGCAGGTGCATGAGCGCCGGGGTCAGCGTCATGCGCACGATGAACGCATCGAAGAGCACGCCGATGGCCAGCGCGAACCCGATGGCCCGGATCATGGTCAGGTGCGAGAACACGAACCCGGCGAACACCGCGGTCATGATCAGCGCCGCGGCGGTGACCACCGGGGCGGCGTGGGCGAAGCCCGAGCGCACCGCGGCGCGCGCCGGCTGCCCGTGGGCGAAGGACTCGCGCATGCCGGCGACCAGGAACACCTGGTAGTCCATGGCCAGCCCGAAGAGGATTCCGGTGAGCAGGATCGGCAGGAAGCTCATGATGGGCCCCGGCACGTTCACGTCGAAGAAGCCGCCCAGCCAGCCGAACTGGTACACCGCGACCGTCGCGCCGAACGCGGCGGCCAGCGAGAGCAGGAAGCCGGCGGTGGCCAGCAGCGGCACGACGACGGAGCGGAAGACCAGCAGCAGCAGGATCAGCGAGAGCCCGACGACGATAAAGATGTACGGCGGCAGCGCCTCGGCGAGCTTCTCGGAGACATCCACCTGCGCGGCCACCTGCCCGGTGACCGCGATGTGCGCCCCGGTGGCTTCCTCGATGCCCGGCGCGGCGTCGCGCAGCGTGTGCACCAGCGCCTCGGTCTCGGCGCTGGCAGGCCCCTCGGCCGGGATCACCTGGATCGCCCCGAGGTTGCGTGCCTCGTTCACCGCCACCGGGATCGCCGCGACCACTCCGGGGATCCCGCGCACGGCGTCGGCCACGTCCAGGTTCGCGGCGTCCGCGCCCCGGGCATCCAGCCCGGCGGGCAGGTCCGCGAGCACCAGCAGCGGGCCGTTGTACCCGGCCCCGAACGCGTCAGACATCTGCTCGTACGCCTTGTAGGCGCCCGAGTCCGCCGGTTCGGCGCTGCCGTCGGGCAGCGCGGTGCGCAATTGCAGCGCGGGCAGCGCGACGACGGCCAGCAGGACGATGGACGCGATCGCGGCGATCCACGGGCGGCGGGTCACCACCGCGCCCCAGCCGCGGTTTCCCGCGTCGTTGGCCGGTGCCACGCTGCCCGCGTCGGCGTCGGCGTCGGCGTCGGCTTCTGCGGCCCCGGCACGTGCCCAGGCCCGCCTGGAGACCAGCTTCGTTCCGATGATCCCCAGCAGCGCCGGGGTCAGGGTGATCGCGATCAGCACCGCGACCAGTACCGTGAACGCGGCCGAGGCGCCCAGCACGGTGAGGAACGGCAGCCCCGGGACCGCCAGCGCGGACAGGGCGATGACCACGGTCAGCCCGGCGAACACCACCGCGTTGCCGCTGGTGCCCGTGGCCCGGGCGATGGATTCGCCCAGCGGCACTCCTTCGAGCAGCTGGCGGCGGTGCCGGTGCACGATGAACAGCGAGTAGTCGATGCCCACCGCCAGGCCCAGCATCAGCGCCAGGGCAGGGGTGATGGAGGCCATCTCGATCACGGAGGACAGCGCGAGCGTCCCGCCCACCCCGGCGCCCACGCCGAGCACCGCCATCAGCAGCGGCAGCCCGGCGGCCACCAGGGTGCCGAGCATGATCAGCAGCACCGCCGCGGCCACGGCCAGGCCGATGATCTCCGCGGCCCCGAAGATGGAGGAGAGGTCCTGGATGATCTCCTTGGAGAAGAGCACCTCGACGCCCGCGGCCTCGGGCCCGGCGGCAATGGACTGGATGTCGGAGCGCTGCGCGGTGCTCAGCGAGTCGGTCGCACCCTGGAAGGTCACGTGGGCCACGGCGGTGGAGCCGTCCGCGGAGACAAAGCGCATCCCCTCCGAGGCCCCGGCCCGGCGCTCGGCGAAGGCCAGCTCGGCACGGCCGGCGGCCAGGTCCCTGGCGCCCTGCTCCAGCTTCTCCTCGGCCGCGGGCAGGGCCGCCGTCTTCTCGTCGACGGTCTTTTGCCCGGCGACAAGCTTGGCCTGGTTCTCCTCGATCTCCGCCTGGCCCGCGGCCAGCTTCGCGGCGTTGGCATCGAGCTCGGCCTGCCCGGCGCGCAATTGCGCCCGGCCCTCGGAGACCTTCGCCTCGGCGGCCTGGATCTTGGCTCGGTTGGCGGCCAGTTCCCTGGCCCCGGCGTCCAGCTTCGCCTTGGCGGCGGGCAGCTTCGCGGCCCCGGCCTCCAGCTCGGCTTCCTTGGCCGCCAGGGTCTTTTCCCCGGCGGCAGCCTCCTTCGCTCCGGCATCGAGCCGTGCCTTGGCCGCGTCCAGTGCCTTGAGTCCCTCGAGGCCTTGGATGACCTGGGCCAGCGTGGCTTCGAGGGAGTCCTTCTGCGTGAGAAGCCCGGCCTTCTGATCTTTCAGGACCTTGAGCGCTCCGTCCAATGTGGCGATCCGCTGCTCGGCGGCTTGCTTGTCCTCGTCGGTGTCGGCATTCTTCAGCGCCGTCCTTGCGGCTTCGAGCTGCTGCTGCGTTGCGGAGATTCCGGCGTCGAGCTTCTTGATTCCGGCCTCCAGCTCCGCCAGCCCCGCGGTGGCCTGCTGTTTGCCCGCGGCAAGCTGCTGGTCCACCGCGGCGCGGGACTGGCCGCCCAGGATCTTCTTCAGGCCTGCGTCGTACTGCGCCCGCCCGGCGGCTAGTTCCGTGGCTGCGGCCTCGAGCTTCGCCCGCCCGGCGTCCAGCGCCTTGCGGCCCTCGGTGATCTTCGCGGCCCCGGCCCGGTATTCGCGGTTGCCCGCGTCCCACGTGGCCTGGCCCGCGGCGAGTTTCGCCTGTCCGTCCTCCAGCGCGGCGGCACCGGTGGCAAGTTCCCCGGCCGCTGCATCCAGCTTCGCCTGCCCGGCGGACAACTGCTCGCGGCCTTCGGCGATCTGCTTCTTGGCATCGCCCAGTTGCACGCGCCCGGAGTCGAGCTCCGCCTGCGCGTCGGTGAGCGCGGCCCTGCCCTCGGCCAGCTGCTTCTTCCCGTCGGCCAGTTGCCGTGCGGCATCCTCGAGCTTGGCCTGCCCCTCGGAGAGCTGTGGCCTGGCCTTATCGAGCTGGGCCTGGAGCTCGAAGGGCTTGGCCACCTCGGTGATCGGGGACTGGGACGCGAGCTCTTCCAGCGAGGACTCGATGGCCGCGTGCTGCGCCGCCGAAAGCGCGGTCCCGTCCGCGGAGCGGAAGACGATGGAGCCGGTGCCACCGGCCAGCTCCGGCATTTCGACCTTCATCCGGTCCAGCGTGCGCTGGGTCTCGGTGCCGGGGATGGTGAAGGTGTTCGACAGCTTGCCCATGAAGGCGCCGGCGCACAGCCCGATGGCCAGCAGCAGCACCGCCCAGATGGCGACGACGGCCCAGCGTCGGCGGTAGGCCAGTGCGCCGAGGCGGTAAAGGAAGGAAGCCATGGTGTCCTAGGCCTTTCGGGGGTGCGGTGCGCGCTGCTGGAGGGAGGGGAAGCCGTCGCGCAATTGGGCGACGGCCTCGGCGAGGGTGGCGCGCAGCAACTGCGTGCGCCGCGGATCACTCGCGTCGGGACTCTCGCCCAGTTCGCGGGACCAGGCGGCGAAGGCGGCCTTGCCGGCGCCGATGACGCTGTGGGCAAAGACGGAGGCGGCCAGTGCGGTGCCGTGCGGGGCGCGTGCGGTGACGATCTCGGTGAGCGCCTCGGCGCAGTCGTTCCAGGCCTCGAGCTGCATGCGGGCCATTTGCGGGTGCGCGGAGGCATGCAGGTACAGGTTGGCAATGGGCTCCAGCAGGGCCGGGTCGACGAGGGATTCCACCGTTGTCACCGCGGCGGAGAGCAGGTCGATCGCCGGATCCAACTCATCGAGCACCGCCACCGCGTTCTCCAGCAGCAGCCTGGTCGGCTCGTTCAGGGCGGCCTCGATCGAGGGGAAGTAGTTGAAGAAGGTGCGCCGGGAGATGCCTGCGGCCTCGGCCACGGATTCCGCGGTCAGCGCCGCGTAGCCTGCCGTTTCCAGTTGGGCGAGGGCGGCATGCACGATGGCGGTCCGGGTGGCGGCCTTGTTTTTTTCGCGCCGCGAGGGCGGCTGCTCGGGGGAGTCGATCACTCTTTCTACACTACGTGCAAACTTGCATGCCGTGCAATTTGTTGACGACGGGAACCAACGCCAAAGGGCGGGCCGCTTCCTGCCGAGGGATGCACTGCATCCCCGGCGGAAACGACCCGCCCCGTGTTGGTGTGACTACCGCAACGCGGCCTGGCTAGCCGACGGGCGTCGGCGTCGACTCCCGCGCCTCGGCCTCGGGGGAGTCCGCTGCAGACTTGAACTCGTCGTTGAACGGGTCGCCGTGGCGCGGTGCGTTGTACAGCGCCTCGTCCAGGATGCCCTCGCGCTTGGCGACGATGGCCGGAATCAGTGCCTGTCCGGCGACGTTGACCGCGGTGCGGCCCATGTCCAGGATCGGGTCGACGGCCAGGATCAGTCCGACGCCTTCCAGCGGCAGGCCCATGGTGGACAGCGTCAAGGTCAGCATCACCACGGCGCCGGTGGTTCCGGCGGTGGCGGCCGAGCCCAGCACCGAGACCATGGCGATCAGCAGGTAGTCGGTCAGTCCCAGGTCGATGCCGTAGAACTGGGCGACGAAGATGGCGGAGATCGCCGGGTAGATGGCGGCGCAGCCGTCCATCTTGGTGGTGGCGCCCAGCGGCACGGCGAAGGAGGCGTAGCCCGAGGGCACGCCGAGGTTGCGCTCGGTAACGCGCTGGGTCAGCGGAAGGGTGCCGATGGAGGAGCGGGAGACGAAGGCCAGCTGCACTGCCGGCCAGACGCCGGAGAAGTACTGCTTGATGCTCAGGCCGTGGGCGCGCACCAGCGCCGGGTAAAGGCCGAAGATCACCAGCGCCAGGCCGATGTAGATCGCGAGGGTGAATTTGCCCAGTGCGCCGATGGTGTCCCAGCCGTAGGTGGCCACGGCGTTGCCGATCAAGCCCACGGTGCCAAGCGGTGCCAGACGGATGATCCACCAGAGGACCTTTTGGATCACGGCCAGGGTGGCGGCGGAGAAGTCCAGGAAGGGGCGGGCGGCGTCGCCCACCTTGAGTGCCGCGATGCCCACGGTGATCGCGATGACCAGCACCTGGAGGACGTTGAAGCTCAGTGCGGTGCTGATGTCCCCGCTTTCGGAGACCTTGTTTGTGGCACCCAGGCCCAGGAAGTTCGAGGGGATGATCCCGATCAGGAACGCCCACCAGTCACCGGTGCGTCCGTCGTATTCGGGAGGGGCGCTTTGTCCGGTTCCGGCTCCCGGGCGCAGCACGGTGCCCAGCACCATGCCGATGACCACGGAGATCGCCGAGGTGATGGCAAACCACAGGATCGTCTGCCAGGCCAGGCGCGCCGCGTTGGTGACCTTGGCCAGGTTGGCGATCGAGGCAACGACGGCGAAGAAGATCAACGGGATGACCGCCGCCTTGAGCAGCGAGATGTAGCTGTTGCCGAGGGTTTCCAGTGTGACGCCCAGACCGGTCTTGGTGTCTGCGGTGTGGCCTGTGTACTTGGCCAGCAGGCCAAGGCCAAGGCCCAGGGCCAGGGCGACGATGATTTGGGGGCCGAAGGCGGTGGCCCAGGCCGGGATGCGCCTCTTGGGCGTGGTGTTGGAGGTAGTCACGCTACGAAGCTAGGCGGTGCTCCATAGCAAAGGATAGCCAGCATTGAGGAATGTTACGCAAAATCCGCCCGGAATGCTTTATTGGGCAATTTTTGTGACGCGTTACATATGCGCCCGCCCCGGTGTTAAGATGAGCTTTCAACCAATGGTTATTTATGTTATTGGTTTGCATCCGAAGCGCTGAACTCCGGGCGCCCAGGTCGGCACAAATGGGGAAGGGGTCTGGGTGCATTGAAGTGGGGAAAGTTCGATGACACGCTGCCACGCCCACGCATTGACCTATTGCTCGACCACGCTGTCGCTTCCTCCGTCGTCATCGCCAGGGCGCCGCGCGGCTCGGGCAAGCGCACTGCAATTCGCGGCTGGCTGTCCCGGCGCGATCCCCGCGCCAGCAGCTGGACCTGGATCGAGTGCTCGGACTCGACCGAGCCCTTGGGCGAGGTGCTGGCCCGGACCTATGTGGGGGCCCAGGACCCTGATTCCCACCTCGTCGTGCTTGTTGGCTACTCGCGAAGGAACGACGAGGAGCTCCTTCAGGTGGTGCAGCGAACTGCGCGCCGGCATCCACAACGTCGGATGCTCATCGTGACGCGCGACTACCTGGAGTTGGAACGCCGGCGCACGCTGCTGCCCATCGATGTCTCGGTGCTACCGCCCCACGAATTCCGTTTCACCGCCGAGGAAGCCGCCGCATACCTCCAGGGGACCGTGCTCGCGGAATTTTCCGGGCAACTGGCCAACGACCTGTGCGGCACACCGCAAATGCTGCGCATGGCCAAGCTCCGTGCCGAAACCATGCAGGGCCCCCGCATGCCGGACATCGCGGCGAGACCCGGGAAACCGGTGTCGCCCGTGGGTGCGTCGTCGCCCACGACGCTGGAACTTGACCCGGAGGCCATGGCTTTTTTGGCTTCGGTCCGCGCAGCCGTCGACCGCGACGTGAAATTGATGCTGGAAGGCGAAGACCTGGAGCCCGGACAGCTGGACTTCCTGGCAGTGGTCTCCGTGCCCACCACGGTGCCCGCGCCCTTGCTGCCGCTGCTGGCCGCCGGGAACGCGGAACCGTGGCTTTCTGATCTGGAAGGCCGCGGCCTGGTGTATCGCTCGTCGCGGAATCCCGACGAGGAATACTGCCTGCACCCGGTGCTGCGCCGGGTGCTCAAGCGCGTCTACCTGGAACCGGATCCAGAGCGGTTGGGCGGCCTGCACCGGATCTGCGCCCGCTATGAGACGACCCGGGGGTCCGCGTTCCGCGCCCTGCGCCACGCGCTGGAGGCGCGCGACTACCAATTGGCCTCCGATGTCCTGCGGATGCATGCCGACGAGTACCTTGACGGCGAACTGGGAACACGCGGTTCGGTCCTGCTCGATGACCTGCCCCTGACGGTCCTGGCCCGCTTCCCGCTGCTGGCCATCTGCCTGGCGATCGCCTACAGTTCCACCGGAAAATTCAAGCTCAAGACCCTGGAATTGCTGGCCCTTGCCGCCGCCGGAGCACGCACCGTGGGTCGAAAGGCCGCTCCCTCGGACCGGCTGATCATGGTCACGGTCGAATCCGTGGCGCTGAGGTTGAGTGGCATCAGCGAGGCATCGGTGCGCTCGGCCCGCGGCGCCATGGCGTTGTACCGGGAGATGTCCCCCGCGCAGCGTGACGGGATTGGTCCCTTCGAGGGGCCACTGCTCATCCAGCTTGCCCTTTGCCTGCACGCCGGCGGGGTCGACGATGAGGCCCTCATTGTGGCGGAGCAGGGCGTATCGGCCGACCAACGCCACAATCGTGTCGAGAACGACCACTACGCGGACACGGTTCAGGCCTACCTGTATGCCCTCAACGGAGACGTCCACAAGGCCGCCGGGATCCTTGCGGAATCGTTGCCGGAGCACTGGTCAAACCCCGCCGCCAACCACTATTTCGCCACCCCCTACAGGGCGGCCGCCTTTCTGTGTGCGATGGAAGGACAGCGTTTCGACGACGCCGCACGCTGGGTGGAGTTGTTGCGGATCGACCAGCACAACAACGAGTTCTGGCCGTACATCCGGTTGGCCGAGGCGCGCCTCGCCGTGGTCCTGGGGGAGACGACCGCCTCGCCGGTCCGGATGCAGGGCTACCTGGTGCGAGAGCGCGAACAGCCGGTGGTGCAGAAGGCCGGCAGGCAAATGCTGGTCACGGCGTCGAGCCTGCTGAACCTTGCTGCGGGGGATGCCTCCCAGGCTTTCAAGGCCGCGACGAAGTCGGCGGACGAGACCTCCCGCTTGATCTTGCAGGCGGGGGTGAGGCTGGCCCAGGGCGATGCCGCCGAGGTATTGAGGCTGTGCACGGCGTTGGGCGTGCCCGTGCAGCCGCGAGCGCGCTTCGAGCAGGCGGTGCTGGTATTGGCGGCAACGCTGCAGCAAGGCAACCTGCCGGCGGTTGGCGGTGCGCTTCGCATGGTGGCCGCGCTTGGCGAGGAATACGGCCTTGGCCTGGCCCTGAACCTGCTGCCCGCCCCGGACCTGGAACGGATCCTGACCGTGGCCAGGGAGTTGCGGATCAAGCTCAAGGTCGACCCCAACACCGTCTCGAATATTCCCGGCGGACTGGGGCGCGCGGTGCTTAGCTCGAGGGAGCTGGCGGTGTTGGGTGAATTGGTGTCCACCGGAAGCGCGGCGCTGATTGCCGACCGGCAGTTTGTCTCGGTCAACACCGTCAAGAGTCAGTTGCGCAGCATCTACCGGAAGCTTGGCGTATCCGACCGGGCGTCTGCGCTGGACGTCGCGCGCGTGCAGGGACTGGTTCCGAGCAGGGACATCGAGACCATCGAATAGGTGGTGTTCGACCCGCACATGCCCCGAGGAGCCGGCTTCGCGCGCATCGCGCCGCCTTACGGGGATTGGGCTTCCACCAAACTAGACTCGGAAAAATCCCGTTGGCACTGATGCAGCCCCCAAGCAATGCATCCATGCCGCGCTGCGAACCCCCGGCGATAATCGCTTTTGTGCGTGAAGTGGAGTTTCTCGGTTTCCCAAGTTGTGGTCGCTTCGACGCAATTCGCAGTAACAAGACCTACTATGGCAGGTGATCCGTTGCCATATCAGGGATGTAGCCCGGATTCACCCTTGCGTTCACCCTCATTCAAACACAGATGGATAAAAGCGTACGGGACGCCGCTGGCAGCCTGGCAAGCAAGCCCATTCAAAAGCCGAATTCCGCTGGCATGCCTGGTGCGGGTGCCTCGCCGGCCCCGGGGGTCGGGTGCCCCCAGGCAGCCCGGCACCCGGTCCCAACAAGGCCCCGCAGATTGGCGTTGAACTAGCCCAGCAGTGCCCGGCGCAGGGTATCGAGACCCACCGATCCAACGCCCAGGGCCTGGGTGTGGAACTCCTTCAGGTCGAATTCGGTCCCGGCGCGGGTTTCCCGCTCGGCGCGGATCTGCTCCCACAGTCGTTGCCCGACCTTGTACGCCGGCGCCTGGCCGGGCCAGCCGAGGTAGCGGGTGAACTCGAACTCCAGCTGGCCGGCGGAAATGTCCAGGTTCTTTTTCAGGAACGCGAAGCCGCTCTCGCTGTCCCAGGTCCCCGAACCCCATGCCTCGGGAATCTCCAGCTCCAGGTGCACGCCAATGTCGAAGACGACGCGGGCGGCGCGCATGCGCTGGGCATCGAGCATGCCCAGGTAGTCGCCCGGATCGGCCAGGAATCCCAGGTCGAGCATCAGCCGTTCGGCGTACAGCGCCCAGCCCTCGCCGTGCCCGGAGACCCAGCAGGCGTGGCGGCGCCAGTCGTTGAGGGTGTCGCGGGCCAACACCGCGGTGGCCACCTGCAGGTGGTGGCCCGGAACGCCCTCGTGGTAAACGGTGGTCAGCTCGGACCACGTGGTGAACTGGTCCTCGCCCTCGGGCACCGACCACCACATGCGGCCCGGTCGGCTGAAGTCCTCGGAGGGCCCGGTGTAGTAGATGCCGCCTTCCTGGGTGGGTGCGATCATGCACTGGATCCGGTCCATCGGGGCCGGGATCTCAAAGTGGGTTCCGGCCAGCGCGACGATGGCGGCGTCGGACTTCTCCTGCATCCACCGTTGCAGGGCGTCGGTGCCGGGGAGCTTCCGGCTCTCATCCCGGTTCAGGATTTCCTTGGCGTCCGCGATGGTGGCACCGGCGGAAATCTGTTCGGAGACCCGCTCCTGTTCGGCGATGATGTCCGCCAGCTCCTTCACGCCCCACGCGTAGGTTTCTTCCAGGTCCACCGCGGCACCCAGGAAGCGGCGGGACATCAGTGCGTAGTAGTCCCGTCCCACGGCGTCCTTTTCCGGGGCCAGCGGCAGCAGCTCGTCCTCGAGCACCTTGGCCAGGGAAAGGTAGGCCGCATTGGCCGCGGCGGCCCCGGAGCCCAGCCGTTCGGCGAGTTCGGGGGCCACCTTGGCGCCCGCAGCGGCAAGGCCGTCGAAGAAGCCGCCGTCCTTGGCGTACTCGCGCCCCTGGGTGATGACGATCTTGACCTGCCGGGCAGCGGCCACCAGGCCGCGGGCTGCCGAATCGCGCAGCGAGTCGATGTATCCGTCCATGGCGGCGGGCAGGTTGTGCATCCTCTCGGCCACGAAGGCGTAGTCGGCGGAGGTCTCCTGCGGCATCAAGTCGAAGATGGCGCGCAGCTCCTGGGCCGGGGAGGCGATGTTGTTCAGCTCGGTCCGGCGGGTCTCCGCGATCTCGATTTCCAGCCCCAGGCGTTCGTTCATGGCGTCGAGCGTGGTCGCATCGATCTCGTCCACCGGCGTCAGCGGTTCGAGTTTCGCCAATGCCTCGCGTGCGGCGGCGGTCAGTGCCGCGACGCCCGCGGGCGAGTGGTCGGAGTACGCGGCCTCGCTGCCCGGCAGGCCAAGCTCGGTGGCGAACTCCGGGACGAGTTCGAGCAGGCGGGCGAAGTACTCGTTGGCGACGGCGTCGATGGCGCTGGGTGTGCGCGGGGAAGTGATCTCAGTCATGGTTCCAACCCTAGTCGACGTGAAATGGATGTTGAAGGAAATCCGGTGGTGAAACCCCGTCCACGGCATGGAGGGGAATCGGCGGCCCGGGGCCCGAAGCGGGCCATGGGGAGAACTCACCATGGAAGGGGATTGTCCATTCGTTGTATGCTGGGGGGCGTTCGACCATTCCACGGTGGGGCAAAGCAGCCCTCGAATCCGGCCGATTCGTCAATACACAGCAAGGATTGACCGCACATGGCAAAGCCCAGTCGAGCCCGGTGGACCGCACCGTTGAAGGGCACCGCCTTCAAGGCCGTGGTTGTTCCGGTCGTGGCCGCACTTGCCGTGGCCGGTGCCATCATCCACCCGGGATTCGAAACCGCGGACGTGGAATTGAACGACGGCGGCGTCTGGGTCACCAACCAGGCCGAGGGCAAGATCGGGCACATCAACTACCAGTCGCGCGTCATCGACGGCGGCGTGGTCACGCCGCTGCCGCGCTACGACCTGGCCCAGCATGCCGAACAGGTCTTCGTGCGCAACCTCGAGCAGGCGTCGCTGACCACCATCGACCCGGCAATGGTCCAATTCGCGGGCGACAACAACCTGCCCGCCAACTCATCCTTCTCGTTTGGCGCCTCCGTCGTGGCGGTCACCGACGACGAGCACGGCACGGTGCAGGCCGCCCGGGTGGAGAACATCTCCGAATTCTCCGGCGACGGAGCCCAGCCGATCATCGAGTCCAACGGCGAGGTGGACGCCGTGGTCGGCGTCGATGACACCGTGTGGACCGTGGACTACCAGTCCGGGGTGCTCGCCGGCCACACCATCGACGGCGAGGGTGCCGCGCAGCCGGTCAGCGAGATCGTGATCGAGGAGCTGGGCGCACTGGCCGAGCCGCAGCTGAGCGCCGTCGGGGCGACCGGCGTGGTGTTCGACGCGGCCTCCGGCGACATCTACACCTCCACCGGTCGGCACGCCACCGTGGAGAACCCTGCCAACGCCAGGATCCAGGCCCCCGGGCCGGAGACCGGGAATGTGGCCGTCGCCCTGGACAACGCGCTGGCCACGGTGTCGCTGGACGGGCGGAACGTGAACTACGAGCAGGTTCAGACCGCCGGAACCCCCGTCGAACCGGTGAGGGTCGGCAGCTGCACCTACGCCGCCTGGCAGACCAGTGCCCAGTACCTGCGCCAGTGCGACGACCCCGCGCAGAACCAGAACATGCCCATTCCCGAGATGCCCCAGGGATCCGAGCTGAAGTTCCGGGTCAACCGCAACGTGGTGGTGCTCAACGACATCTCCACCGGCCAGGTCTGGCTCATGAACGAGGGCATGGAGATCGTCAGCAACTGGAGCGACCTGGAACCGCCCAAGGGCGAGGGGGAGGCGAAGGAAGAGGAGACCAAGGAGATCACCGACGCCATCGAGCTGCCCAACCGCACCGAGAAAAACGAAAAGCCCATCGCCGAGGACGACACCTTCGGGGTGCGCCCCGGGCGCACCACCCTGCTGCCGGTGCTCTACAACGACGTGGACCCCGACGGCGACCTGCTGGTGGCCGAGGTGGAGGGCGGCGGGCCGTCCATCGGCAAGCTGCAGCCGGTGCACGACGGGACCGGTTTCCAGGTCGTGGTGCCCGAGGACGCCTCCGGCGCGGCACGATTCAGCTACACCGCCTCCGACGGGCGCGGCGGCACCGACACCGCGTCCGTCAGCCTCAAGGTCGTCGGGACGGACACCAACGAGGCCCCGGAGCAGCGGCGCACCACCATCCTGCAGGTCCGCCAGGGCGAATCGGCCAGCCGCAACCTGCTGACCGACTGGACGGATGCCGAAGGGGACGACCTGCGTCTGCTCGGCGGCACCAGCGAGGGAGACGACGTCATCCGGGTCCGCCCCGACGGGACCCTCACCTTCCAGGACGACGGCAAGCGCATCGGCCAGAAGGAAGTCACGGTCCAGGTCTCCGACGGCCGCGAGAGCACCAAGGGCCGCGTGCTCGTCGAGGTGCTCGCCGACACCGCCGTCAAGCCGGTCACCGCCACCGACCACGTGGTAGCCCGCGTGGGGGAGGCAACGACCTTCGAACCCTTGCTCAACGACATCGACCCCTCCGGGGCCGGGCTGCGCCTGGCCGGCGTGGACGACGTCACCGGGCTGGAGCTGAAGACCAACACGGAGACCGGCAGCGTGACCGTCACCGGTGAACGCGCCGGGACCTTCTACGCCGAATACCTGGCCACCAACGGACCGGCCAGTGCGCCGGGGCTGGTGCGCATCGACGTGGAGCAGGCCGAGCCGACCGATGCGGCGCCGGTGGCGGTGCGCGACATGGCGCTGCTGCCCTCCGGGCAGGACGTGCTGGTCGACGTGCTGGGCAACGACTCCGACCCGGCCGGCGGCGTGCTGGTGGTCACCGGCGCCCAGAACAACCCGGAGGCCCCGTTCTCCACCAGCGTCGAACGCAATTCGCTGGTGCGCATCACCGACGTGCGCGGGCTGACCGACCCGACCACCATCGGCTACACCATCTCCAACGGCGCGACGCAGGCCACCGGCGAGATCCGCGTCGTGCCGATCCCCGCCCCGCCGCGCCTCGACCCGCCGCAGGCCAACCCGGACACGGTGTCCGTGCGCGCCGGCGACGTGGCGACCGTGAAGGTGCTGGAGAACGACATCCACCCCAACGGCGGCAAGCTGGCCCTGCAGCCGGAGCTGGAGGAGACCGGCGACCTGGGCGAGGGCTCGCTGATCTCCGTCGCCGACTCCGCCGTGCGCTTCCGCGCCGGGGACTTCGACGGCAAGCCCCGCCAGGTCTCCGCGGTGTACACCGTGGCCGGGCCCGACGGCCAGGAGGCCAGCGCGAGCGTGACCTTCGACGTCCTGCCCGCCGCCGACGCCAACGACCTGGAGAAGAACACCCCGCCGAACCCGGTGCCGGTCCAGGGCAGGGTCTTCGCCGGCAGCAGCACCAGCGTGCAGGTGCCGCTGGAGGCCATCGACCCCGACGGGGACTCGGTGTCCCTGGTCCAGTTCGGTTCCTCCCCGCGCCTGGGCACCGCCAAGATCCGCGGCTCGGCCATCGACTACACCGCCAACAAGGATGCCTCGGGCACCGACGAATTCAGCTACATCGTCGAGGACCGGCTCGGCGCGCGGTCCACCGCCACCGTGAAGATCGGCATCGCCCCGCTGGCCGAGGCCAACAACCCGCCGGTGGCCGTGAACGACTTCATCACCGTGCGCCCCGAACGCCCCGTGGCCGTGGACGTGATGGACAACGACACCGACCCGGACGGCGACGCCCTGGCGGTGCTGTCCGAGGTCGGTTCCGAGTCCTCGGTCCAGGCCGAGGTCGTCGACGGGCGCGTGGTGCTCACCTCCCCGCCGGAAACCGGCACGATCTCGGTGCGCTACCGGATCAGCGACGGCCGCGGCGGCACCGCGAGCGCCACCCTGACGGTGAAGTCGGATCCCGAGGCGCGCCTGCTGGCCCCGATCGCCCGCGACGACCGCGTCTCGCTCGAGGAAGTCATCGAGGACGACGAGGTCACCGTAGACATCCTGCGCAACGACGAGGACCCCGACGGCAGCACCGCGGACCTGGACGTCAGCCTGCCCGACGCGCCGGCGGGCGTGCGCATGGGAGATGCGGGCCTCACCGTCCGGATCGGCGCCGAGCCCCAGGTCATCGCCTACACGCTCACCGACCCGGACGGGCTGGCCTCCAACGCGTTCGTGCACGTGCCGGGCACCGGCGGGGCGCGCCCGATCCTGCGCAGCGGCCTGGCCCTCGAGGTCGAGGCCGGCCAGGTGCTGCCGCTGAAGCTGAAGGACCTGGTGCTCGTGCGCGATGGCCGCAGCCCCCGTTTGACCACCGAGGACGCCGTCAGCTCGATGCCGGCCAACGACGGCGACCTGGTCGTTTCCGCCACCGAGCTCTCCTTCCGGGCGCCGGTGGACTTCTCCGGCCCGGCCGCGGTGACCTTCGAGGTCACCGACGGTTCCGGTCCCGACGACTCCAAGGGCCTGGCCTCCACGCTGACCGTGCCGATCAACGTCGACCCGGCCCCGGGCAACGACCCGAACGACCAGCGCGAGGGCCAGGGGCCCGAAGGCGACCCCGAGGAAGAGGAAGAGCAGCCCGATCCGGAAAACTTCCCGCCGACCCTCCAGGCGAACACGCTGTCCGTGGGCCAGGGCGGGGAACCTGCCGTGATGGACCTGCGCATGGCCGCGAACGACCCGAACGAGGAGGACCTGCCCAAGCTCTCCTTCACCCTCGGCGCCGTGGACATCCAGGGCGTGGAGGCCGAAATCGTCGACGGGCACACGCTGAGCGTGCGAGCGGCGGCGGACACCCCCAAGGGCACCCGCGGCAGCGTCGGCGTCTCGGTGAGCGACGGGGTCAACCCGCCGACCACCGCCGCCATGGGCATCACCGTCACCGGCTCCACCCGGGAGCTGCCGGTCGCCGTCGCGGACAACGTGGCCGACGCGGCGCAGGGCCGCACCGAGTCCGTCGCGGTGCTCGCCAACGACCACAACCCCTACGCCGACCAGGGGCCGCTGCGCCTGATCAACGCGCGCCCGCTGGAGCGCGCCCACGGCACCGCAACGGTGAGCGGGGACAAGGTCGCGGTCACCCCGAGCGAGAACTTCGTGGGCACCATGCGGGTGGAATACACCATCGGAGACGTCACCGAAGACGTCTCGCGCAACGTCATCGGCACCGTGACGCTGAACGTCAAGGGCGCCCCGAACGCACCCTCGCTGCCCCGCGTGGAATCCACCGGCGACCAAAAGGCCGTGTTGGCCTGGGCGCCGCCGGCGAACAACGGCTCGCCGATCACCCACTACACGGTCTCCGGCGGCGGGCACGTGCAAAAGTGCACGACGACCACCTGCACCATCACGGGCTTGACCAACGACACCGTCTACAACTTCACGGTCACCGCGACCAACGCCGTGGGCGAATCGCCGGCCTCCCCGGCCTCCGCCGACGTCCGCCCGGACGTGGAACCGGAACAGCCCGGCGCCCCCACCGGGAAGGACGGGGACCAGCAGGCCACCTTCAGCTGGAAGGCGCCGGTGAGCCGCGGTTCGGCGATCCAGGGCTACACCCTGGAGATCTCCCCGGCCCCGGCCAACGGCGTCACCCAGGTCTCCGGGATCACCGGCACCTCCTACACCTGGAAGGGGCTGAAGAACGGCACCGCCTACCAGGCCCGGGTGCGCGCGGTGAACAAGGCCGCCAGGCCCTCGCAGTTCAGCGCCTACTCCGCCTCCATCACCCCGGCCGGCAAGCCCTTCACCCCGCACGCACCCACCGCGGTGCGTCAGGAATCGGCGATCGACGGCGGCGTCGTGGACGTGTCCTGGCAGGCCCCGGGCGCCAACGGCGCCGCCCTGAGCGGCTACACCGTGCGGGTCTACGAAGCCGCGACGCTGGTCAAGACAGTCTCCGGCATCCCGGCCAGCCGGCAGCGGCAGGCCGTCACCGGGCTTGGGACTTCGAAGTCCTACAGCTTCACGGTGCAGGCCACCAACCGCGTCGGTGCCTCCGAGCAGAGCCCGCGCTCCACCGCGGTCACCCCGTACGGGCGCCCGAAGGCCGTCGGCGCGCTCGCCGCGAAGGCCACCGGCACCAACCGCATGGTCAGGCTCGACTTCACGGCGCCCGGGGCGAACGGCTCGCCGATCACCGGCTACCAGTACTCCACCGACGGCGGGGCCTGGCAGTCCTTCGGCGGCCCGGGCGGCACCATCGACACCGGAGCCAACGGCCAGGCACACACCTGGCGGGTGCGCGCCCTGAACGCGGCCGGCCCGGCCGCGCCGAGCCCGGCCAGCAACCAGACCAGCGCCTACGGCCCGCTGCGCGACAACGCGCAGATATCCGCCACGCACGGGGACCACTGGATCAAGTTCACCTGGAACGCCGCCGCCGGCGAGGCCAACGGGCGCACGGTCACCCGCACGGTGACCATCAACGGCAACAAGACCGCCAACGACGGGGCACAGCGCCTGGAGAACCTCGGCTACTCGACCTCCCGGACGCTGAAGATCGTCGCCCGCGACACCGAGGGCCAAACCAAATCCTGGTCGAAGACCGAGCAGACGAACCCGAAGCCGGCGCGCTCGGTGCAGCTGAGCCGCGGCCCGAACTACAACGGGTATCCCAACTCGACCTGCTCCCCGGACTGCTACAAGTACCACGTGGAGCTGTACGACTTCGACCCCGGGTCCCACACCTACGTGAGCACGTGCTACCACTCCGGCGGGAACTTCGCCTCCCACCCCGTGACGTTCAACGTCGGGTCCAACGGCCGGGCCTCGGCGGACCTGCCCTGCGTGGTGGAACCCGGATACAAGTCGCCCTACTACGCCACGGTCGATGGCGTGAAATCGAACACGACCGGATTCTGACGCCGTAACCGGTGCGAGAACTTACGACGAGAAACAGGAGTCACATTCAATGACGATGACCAACGAGCAGGCCGGCTGGTTCGCCGACACCTTCGCCAAGCTGGTGGCCAACGTGGGCATCTCCGTGCTCGGCAAGGACGAAGTGGTGCGCATGGTGCTCACCGCCCTGCTGGCCGAGGGACACGTGCTGCTGGAGGACGCCCCCGGGACGGGCAAGACGATGCTGGCCCGGTCGCTCTCGGCCACCGTCCAGGGGACCAACTCGCGCATCCAGTTCACCCCCGACCTGCTGCCCTCGGACGTCACCGGCATCACCATCTACGACCAGAAGACCCAGGGGTTCGAGTTCCACCGCGGTCCGATCTTCGCCAACCTGGTGCTGGCCGACGAGATCAACCGTGCCTCCCCGAAGACCCAGTCGGCACTGCTGGAGGTCATGGAGGAGGGACGGGTGACGGTCGACGGGACCACCTACCCGCAGCAGCGCCCGTTCATGGTCATCGCCACGCAGAACCCGATCGAGCAGGCCGGCACCTACCGGCTGCCCGAAGCGCAGCTGGACCGCTTCCTGATCAAGACCTCCATCGGCTACCCGGACCGCGCCGCGACCGTCGAACTGCTCGCCGGCAGCTCGCAGCGTGACCGCTCGACCTCGGTGAGCGCCATCATCACCACCGAGGCCGTCGCCGACATGGCCGACCTGGCCGCCACCACCCACGTGGACCGGGGCGTGCTCGAATACGTGGCGCAACTCTGCGAGGCCACCCGCGACGCGTCCGAGACCCGGTTGGGTGTCTCGGTGCGCGGGGCGCTGGCGATGGTGCGCGCCGCAAAGATCTGGGCTGCCACCGAAGGCCGGAACTATGTGCTGCCCGATGACATCAAGGCGCTGGCCGCCGCGGTGTGGACGCACCGCCTGGTGCTGGACCCGGAAGCCGAATTCACCGGGGCCAGTGCCGAAGCCGTGATCGCCGACGCGCTGCGCACCGTGCCGGCACCGACCGGCCACGGCGGCACCGGCTCCGGCAACGGCACCAACGGCACCAGCGGCACCAGCGGCACCAGCGCCGCCAGCCTCGACTCCAGCGGGAATGGCGCCGGCAGCAACGTCGGCAACGGCGCCAGCGGTACCCGCAGCGGCCTCCGCGGCAGACGCGACATCAGCGGGAATGGCACCAGCGGCAACGGCACCGCCGCCCCTACCGATGAGCCGGCGCCCTCCGACGTCGACGAGGCAGAGGCCGACGAAGCCACCGTGCTGCGCCGGGACGTGGGCGGGGCATGAGCCGACGCTCCACCCGCGCCGAAAACCGCGCCTCCACGCGCGCCGGAAACCGCGCCGCCGCCCGTGCCGCGACCCGCGCCACCGCGCGGGCACTGAAGGCCACCGCGGACAAATCGGCGGGCATGCTCGCCGAGGCCACGGCGCTGCTGCGCGAGGCGCTGGAGCCGCTGCTGCGCCGCGCCCGCACGCTGTTCGCCACGTACCTGGCCCCGGCCGGACGCGTCGTCTCGCCGCTGGGCTTCGTCGTCGCCGGGACCGCGGTGCTGCTCTGGCTGCTCGGCGTCGCGTTCGGGTGGCAGGAGGCCCTGCTCGGGGCGTTCATGGCGTCCCTGCTGCTGCTGGTGGCGCTGGGCTTCATCGTCGGGCGTTCCGATTTCCGCGTCGGCCTGGAGCTGAACCGGACCCGGGTGGCGGTGGGGGACCGCGCGGTCGGCGCCCTTGAAGTGGCCAACCCCACGGCGCGGACCTCGTTCGCGGCGCAGATGGAACTGTCGGTGGGCGCGGCCGTCGCCAGCTTCCGGGTGCCGCGGCTGGCACCCGGCGCCGAGCACGAGGACCTGTTCACCATCCCCACCCGGCGCCGCGCGGTCCTGGCCGTCGGCCCGGTGCGTTCGGTGCGCCAGGACCCCTTCGGGCTGCTGCGCCGCCAGGTCCGTTGGACCGGTAGTTACGAGCTGTTCGTGCACCCCAGGACCACGGCCCTGCACGGCTCCTCGGCCGGGTTCATCCGCGACCTGGAGGGCATGACCACCCGCGACCTGTCCAACTCGGACGTGTCCTTCCACGCGCTGCGCGGCTACGTCGCGGGAGACGACCGCCGGCACATCCACTGGAAGTCCTCGGCGCGCACCGGCGAACTGATGGTGCGCCAGTTCGAGGAGACCCGGCGCTCGCACCTGGCCATCGCGCTGTCGGCGAACCTCGGCGAATACGGGGACCCGGCCACGGGGCCCGACGACTTCGAGCTGGCCGTCTCCGCCGCGGCCTCCATCGGCCTGCAGGCCGTCACCGACCAACGCAAGCTCTCCGTGCTGGCGCAGACCGGCACGGTGCGCACCGACACCGGCCGGAACATGCTCGATTCGCTGACCCGGCTGCAGGCGCGCACGCTGCCCCGCCGCGACGTCGCCGACCTGGTCCGCGGCACCATCGAGACGGTGCCCGGCGCCTCGGTGGTCTTCATCCTCACCGGTGCCGGCACCACCGCCCGCCAATTGCGCGAGGCGTCCATGCACGTGCCCTTCGGGGTGCGCGCCATCGCCATCCGCTGCGGGCACGGGCTGCGCGCCGCCCGCGCCGACATCGGCGAATTGACGGTGCTGACCCTGGGCAGCCTCGAGGAGCTCGGGCTGTTGCTGCGCAGGGCCGCGGCATGAGCGCCGTGAGCGCCAAGCTGCCGATGTGGCGCTACGCGCTGGATGCCGGCTGCCTGGGCCTTGCCCTGTTCCTCGGCGCGCTGGGCCTGGCCGATGCCTACGGAACCAGCGCCCACTACCTGCTGTGCTGCCTCGGCGGCATCATCGCCGGGCTTTCGCTGGCCTGGGCGCACGTGTACTTCCGGCTGCAGGCCTGGAAGACCATGGCGCTGTTCGCCGGGCTCTACCTGCTGCTGGGCACCCCGCTGGCCACCCCGCGCGAGGCCCTCTACGGGGTGCTGCCGACGTTCGAGTCGCTGCGGGTGCTGCTGTCCGGGGTGGTGTTCTCCTGGAAGGACATGCTCACCGTCGCCCCTCCGGTGGGCGCCTACGGCGGGGTGCTGATCGTCGCGTTCCTGGCCACGGCGCTCACCGGGCTGCTGGCGGGACTCACCGCGTGGCGGCTGCGCGCGCCGTACTGGACTCTGCTGCCGCTGCTGGCCATGTTCGTCGTCGGGATCGCCTTCGGCACCCGGGACGTGCCGCTGCCGATGCTGCGCGGCGGGGCGTTCATGGCGGTGCTGGTCGGCTGGCTCGCCTGGCGGCGCCACATCGGCAGCATCGTTGCCGACGGCTTCCGCTCGCTGAACCACACCGAGGCGGACGTGCGTTCGGTGCGCGACGGATTGGTCAGGCGGGTGGCCCTCGGGGCCGTGGTGTTGCTCGGCGCCAGCGGCATCACCGCCGCGGCCGCCGACCTGATCACCCCGCCGATCCCGCGGCAGGTGCTGCGCGATGCCGTCGAACCCCCGGTTGACCTCTACACCTACCCCAGCCCGCTGACCAACTTCCGCAAATACACCAAGACCATGGCCGAGCGGACCCTGCTCACCGTCACCGGCCTGCCCGAGGGCGAACGCGTGCGGCTGGCTGCGCTGGATTCCTACAACGGGATGGTGTTCAACGTGGACCCGAAGTCCGGGGGCAACTTCGCCCCGGTGGGCGATTCCGCCGACATCCGCACCTCCGGCTCCCAGGCGCAGCGCGCCGGCGGGGAACTGGGGATCCGCATCGGAGACTACGCCGGGGTGTGGCTGCCCGGCGGCGGCCGGCTCACCGGTGTGGGCGTGGACGAGGAAGGACGCGAGCAGCTGGCCCGCTCGCTGTTCTATTCCGACGAGGCGGAGACCGCGCTGAGCTCCATCGGGCTGCAAAACGGGGACAGCTACACCGCGCGGGTGCAATTCCCCGTGCGGGCCGCCGACGCGGAACTGGAAAACGCGGACTTCGCGCAGCTGCGCATGCCGGAACTGGCCAACGTGCCGCCGGTGGCCGCGGCGAAGTCCGTGGAATACGTCGGCTCCGCGCGCACCGCGTTGGAGCGGGCGCGCAGCCTGGAAACCGCGCTGAAGACGGGCGGGTTCTTCTCCAGCGGCGCCGAGGGGCAGGTGCCCTCGCTCTCCGGGCACGGGGCCGGGCGCATCACCGGCCTGCTCGACGCCGAAGACCCGATCGGCGACGACGAGCAGTACGCGGTCGCGATGGCGTTGATGGCCCGCGAACAAGGCATGCCCGCCCGCGTCGTCATGGGCTTCTACCCGGAAAAATACGATCCTGCCGCGGCGGTGGAGCTGAAGGGCTCCGACGCGCACGCCTGGGTCGAGATCGCCTTCGAGTCCATCGGCTGGGTCACCTTCGACCCGACCCCGGACGACGACGAGCAGCCCACGCCGCCGGAGCAGGAACCGCGGGCGGTGCCGCAGCCGCAGGTGCTCCAACCGCCCCCGCCCGAACAGCAGGACGCCGAGCTGCCGCCGGAGACCGCACCGGAACCGCAGGAGGTCCAGGAGGAGGAACCCGGCTTCTGGGAAACCTGGGGCGCGCTGGTCATCGGCGTGGCCATCGGCTTCGGTTCGCTGCTGCTGCTCGCCTCCCCGTTCCTGCTCATCCTGGGACTCAAGGCCCGCCGCCGGCGGCGCCGTGCCTCGGCCGGCAGCCCCGGTGCGCGCATCAGCGGCGGCTGGCAGGAAGTGCTCAGCCAGGGCACCGACTACGGGATCATCGCCCGCGGCGGGGCCACCCGCCGGGAGCACGCCGGCGCCCTGGCGGCCGGCTTCCCCACGCTGGGCACACTCCCGCTGGATCTGGCCGCGCGCGCCGACAAGGCCACGTTCTCCACCGGCCCCCTCGACCCCGACGAGGCCGCCGGCTACTGGCGGGACGTGGACGGGCAGGCGGCGAAGATGGGCGCGGCGGCAAGTTTCTGGCGCCGCCAGCGAGCCAGGTTCTCCCCGCGCTCGCTGCTGCACGAGTGGCTGGCCGCGCTGTCGGCGCGCGGGGCGCAGGCCGCACCCGGGCGGCTGGGCGGGCCGCTGGGCGGGCCGCTGGGCGCGAAACTTCCGTGGCGCCGTCCTGGTGGAGGCGCCCGCACCCTCGGTAAGGTAAACGCAATGGAAACCAAGGAGTAACCGGTGGACGGAACGATGAACACGGTCGATGCCTCGGCGGGAAAACGACTGGGCGCGTGGCTGCTGGACACCGCCCCGCCCGTGGTCCTGTCCGGCATCTTCCTCTTGGTGCTCTCTCCGCTGCTGCTCCGGCCGGCGACCACGCCGGGGGTCTTGGTGCAGGCCGCGCTGGCCGGCACGCTCTTCGCGCTGCCCATCCTCGGGTACACGGGGTTCCTCTGGTGGTGGGAGGCAACCACGGGAAAGACCGTCGGGAACCTGTTGCTGAAGCTGCGCACCACCACCGTGGACGGATCGGTGCCCGGATGGGGCCCGGTGATCCGACGCCGGCTGCTCATCATCCTGGCGGGCGTCGTGCCCGTCGCCGGGCCGGTGCTGGTGGTCCTCTCCAACCTTTTCGACCCCCACGGCAAGCGCCAGGGGTGGCATGACAAGGTCGCCGGCACGCTGGTGCTGGACATCGAGGCCGGACGCGACCCGCTGGCCACCGGAGGGCCGGCCGCCGCGGAATCCTTCGCCCCCGCCGGGGACCCCGTCGCCGCGCATGCCCAGGGCATGACCGAGCATGGTGCCCCGGGCCGAGGCGCTCCCGCCCAGGCTTCCCCGCACGGCGGCGGGGTCATCACCTCGGTGCCCGGCGCGTCGCGCGCGCCGAGTGCGCCGCAACGCGGCCCCGCGCAAGAACCGGAAGCCCCACCGGAACCGGCTCCCGGGGCCGCTTCCGCCCCCGGGCCCGAGGCGCACCCGGACGATGCCTTCACGCACACCCGACTGCGCGTGGACCTGCCGACCGTCGCCCGCCTGGTCTTCGACGACGGGCAGGTCCACGAGCTGGCGCACAGCCTGCTGATCGGCCGGAACCCGTCCGCCGTGTCCGACGAAGACGTCCCGGAGCTGCTGAGGCTCGGCGACGGCGGCCGTTCGGTGTCCAAGACCCACCTGCTGGTCCAACCCAGCAGCTCGGGCATCTGGGTGACCGACCGCAACTCCACCAACGGCTCGCGGGTGGTGGACGCCGCGGGCACCGAACGGGAGCTGCTTCCGGGCCAGCCGACGCCCGCCGGCGCGGGGGACACCGTCTACCTCGGTGAACGCCACTTCACGGTGGAGCTCGCGTGAACCGGGACGGACCGGGCGGCCGCGCGGGCATCCGACACGGCCAGGGAACCGACCGCGGGCTCAAGCGCCAGCTGAACGAGGATTCGCTGTTCGTCGCCGACGCGCTCTTTGCCGTCGCCGACGGCATGGGCGGCCACGAGGCCGGCGAGGTGGCCAGCCGCCTCTGCGTTGAGACGCTCGCCGCCGGCTACCGCAAGGCCGCCGGCCGGCTGGACGCCGAGGCGATCCACGTGCTGCTGCGCGCGGCCGACGAGGCCATTGCCGCCGGCGCGCCCCGCGGGGCCGGCACCACCATCAGCGGCGCCGCCGTCATCGAGCGGGACTCCGGCCTGCATTGGCTGGTGTTCAACGTCGGGGACTCGCGCACCTACCGGCTGTCCGACGGCCTGCTGGAGCAGGTCACCGTCGATCATTCCGAGGTGCAGCAACTGGTCGAACGCGGCGTCATCGGCGTCGATCAGATGGCCGCCCATCCGCGCCGCCACGTCATCACCCGGGCCCTGGGTGCCGGCGGCGACGGCCGCGCGGACTTCTGGCTGCTGCCCATCCGGCCCGGCGACCGCCTGCTGATCTGCTCCGACGGGCTGAGCACCGAGCTCTCCGACGCGTCGTTGCGCGACACCATGACCCGGTTCCCCGATCCGCAGCAGGCCGCCGACGAGCTCATCGCCGCGGCCCTGGGCCGCGGCGGCCGCGACAACATCTCGGTGATCATCGCCGATGCCATGGGCCTGGAGGCCGACGAGATGCTTGACACCGTGCCGCGCCCGATCAGGCCGGCCATGCAGACCAAAACCCAGCCGACCGCCGTTGCCGGCGGCGCAACGGCTCCCATGGAGGAAAAATCATGAACGCCCTGCGATACCTTCCCGGTGACTGGTTCGCCCTCGTCAGCCCCCAACACGTCGTCCTGTTGCCCGGCGACACCACTGTCACGGAGGTGTCCTCGCTCTGGGAGCAGATGGACGATGCGGCCACCGTGGAGTCGTTGCTGACCGGCATCCTCGGCGCGGCACAGATGAGGATCAGCTCGATGCCGCCCTTCGCGATCGTGACGCGCGATGCCGCACCGCACGTGGTGGTGCGCGGGCAGGTCTCCGTCGCATCGACCAACGGGTCCGAGCAGGCCCGCGGCCGCGACGTGGCCACCTGGCTGGAGCGCCGCTTCGCTGTCGCCGACGGGTGGGACGTGGGCGTCGGGGCGGACAACGACGGCCACTGGCTGCCCATCGCCGAAGGCATCGTCCGCGTGTCCGGGCTGCGCCACGGAGCCGACCCCGAAGGGGCAGCGGCCCAGGCCCAGGCCCCGGACGCAACCGCCGCCGATGCCAAATCCGGGACCAAATCCGAGACCCAGACCGGTACGGCCACCGCGCTCACGGCGGCCGGTGCAACCCCGGCCTCGGGCACGGAGCCCGCGGCGGCCCCGGCCACCGGCACGGAACTCGACGCTTCGGGTCCGGACGCCGCGACGGAAAAGGCCGAAGCCGCCGAAGCCGCGGACGAGGGAACCGCGTCGGAAGCGAATACCGAACCGGCCGCGGAAAGCCACGATGCCACCGAGGCAGCCACCGAGGGGGACACCGAGGAAACCGCCGGGCAGCCGGCGGAGGGCAACACGGATGACGAACCGGTTCGCGGCGGCGATTCGGTGGACCTGACACAGGTGTCGCTGGCCAGCGAGCTGCTGGGCCGCCGCGAGGACACCTTCGACGGCCACGTGGCACCAGATGCTTCGGGCGGATCCGCCGAACCCTTCGAGGACGATGTCGATGACTCCGACACCATCCTGACCCCGCGGGTGCCGAAGCCACCCTTGCCGTACGCCGCGCCCGCCCCTGCTGCAGCGCAGGCCCAGGGTCCCGGCATGATCGGTGCGATGCCGTGGATGCGCAAGGCCGCCACGGAACCGCCGCCCGTCCCGCCGAAGCCGGCCGCCCCCGAAGCGCTGGAGGCCGAGGACCTCGACGGAAACACCATCCTGCGCAGCGACCTGCCCGCGGCCAAGCCCGCCAACCCCGCCGACGCGAAACCCTCCGCCGAGATGCCCGACGCGCAGCCCGCCGCCGGGCTCGACGAGGGGTTGACCCTGACCGGCCGCAACACCACCGCCGGCCCGCGCGAATTCGTCCTGGCCCGCAGCTGCCGCAACGGGCACCCCAACCCGCCGACCGCCGCGACCTGCAAGAAGTGCGGGGCCACGCTGAGCGGCGAGGCGCACCAGGTGCCGCGCCCGCCGCTCGGGAAAATGATCATCGCCGACGGACCCGACGGACGCGAAACAGTGCACGAGCTGACCCGCTCGGTGGTGTTGGGCCGCCAGCCATCGTCCCACTCGCTGCCCGTGGACCTGCACCCGCAGCTGGTGCAGGTGCAAAGCCCGAGCGGCGACATCTCGCGGAACCACCTGCAGGTGCGCATCGAGGGCTGGCACGTCGAACTCGTCGACATGGGTGCCACCAACGGTTCCATCCTGCTGCGCGCGGGCAATTCCCCGCGCCGGCTGGCCAGGAACGAGGCGGTGATGTTGCTCGACGGCGATGTCGCGGACTTGGGCGACGGGGTCAGCCTGCGCTTCGAGGAACTGCCGTGAGCGCGGGCCGCCCGCCGGCGCCCGCCCCGCATATCGAGGGTTTCACCTTCCTGAGCCCCCTGGGCTCCGGCGGGTTCTCCGACGTGTACCTGTACCAGCAGGCGCGTCCGCACCGCAAGGTCGCGGTCAAGGTGCTGCTGGCCGACGTCACCCTGCAGGACGCGCGCCGCCGCTTCGAGGACGAGGCGAACCTCATGGCGCAGCTATCGGGCCACCCGTACATCGTCACCATCTACCAGGCCGAGATCACCGCGGACGGCCGCTCCTACCTGGCGATGGAATACTGTTCGCGCCCGGGGCTGGACGCGCGCTACCGGCGCGGGCGGCTCGGGGTGGACGAGGCGCTGACCCTGGGGATCCAGCTCGGTTCGGCGGTCGAGACGGCGCACCGCGCGGGGATCATCCACCGCGACATCAAGCCGGCCAACGTGCTGACCACCGACTACAACCGGCCCGCGCTGACCGACTTCGGCATCTCCGGCACTTCGGGCACCGCGGCGGGGGGACTCTCGATCCCGTGGTCGGCCCCGGAGGCCTTCGAGGGCGGGAACCCGCACGGGGTCCGCATGGATGTGTACTCGCTGGGCGCGACCATCTACACCGCGCTGGCCGGGCACTCGCCGTTCGTGCGGCGCGGCGGCGAGAACTCGCAGGCCCAGTTGATCGACCGCATCACCAACTCGCCGCTTGAACCCCTGTCACGGCCCGACGTTCCGGCGTCGCTGAACCAGGCCCTGGCGGTGTCGATGGCGAAGTCGCCGACCTCCCGCTTCGGTTCGGCTGCCGAACTGGCCCGGGCATTCCAGCGCATCCAGGAGGAACTCGGGCTGGCGGTCACCCCCTTCGAGGTGTTGGGGGACCCGGCGGGCGATGGAGGACCCGTCGATGCCGGCGGCGAGGCCACCCGGGTGCGCAGCGTGCTCTCCATCGACAGCGCGCAGGTGCGTGCCGCCCCGCGCATCTTCACCACCCCGGGGCAGCGCCCGGACGCGGACTCCGCAGCCCACCCGGCCCGGGATTCCGCCCAGCAGGCCGCCCAGCAGGCCGCCCGGCTCACCGCCCCGGGTTCCATCGGGCAGCCGGCAGCGGACGCATCCGGCGCACCCCGGGCCGTGCCACGCCCGGACCAGGGCCTGGGCGGACTCGATGCCCCGGAACAGGATGCGGAGCCTTCGCCGCGCGGCCTCCCGAAGGCCCTGCTGGCCGCCGGCATCGGGCTGGTGCTGGTCGTTGGCGGCGCCGTCTGGGCCAGCCTGTCCACCCGGGAGGACCCCAAGGTGCAGAACGGCCCACCCATTGCATCGGCCGCCACCGACCCGGCCGATCCGTTCATCGGCGGCAGCGTGCCGCCGGTGCAGGACTTCGAGCACCGCATCGCGGGGGACAAGGTCACCTTCACCTGGGTGAACCCGAAGCCGGTCGAGGGGGACTTCTATCGCTGGGCCGCCATCACCGCCACCAGCACCGGCACGGTGGAGCAGACCGCGAAGACCAGCGCCACGGCCGGGCGCCGCGCCGCGGGGCCCACCTGCATCGAGGTCAAGCTGGTGCGCGCCACCGGTGCGGTGTCCGCCCCGGCCCGCTACTGCACGGAGGATACCGATGGCTGACCACGTGCATGTTGAATATTGCGGGGAGTGGTTCGACGTGGCCGAGGACCGGGTGTTCACCATCGGCCGCGAGGGCGACCTCGCCGTGGACGACAACCCCTACCTGCACCGCAACTTCCTCACCGTGGCGCGGCACGACGGAATCTGGTGGCTGTCCAACACCGGCAGCCGGCTGACCGCGACGGTTGCCGACCGGACCGGCGGGCTGCAGGCCTGGCTCTCACCCGGATCGCGGCTGCCGCTGGTGTTCGCGCGGACCTCGGTGGTGTTCACCGCGGGGCCAACCACCTACGAGCTCTCGCTGCACGTGGCCCAGCCGGCGTTCCGGCAGGAGTTGACGGAGGACGACCCGGACGGGGCCACGACCATCGGGCCCGTGCTGCTCACCGAGTCGCAGCGCGCGCTCGTCGTCGCCCTGGCCGAGCCGATGCTGCGCCGCGACGGGACCGGCCTGAGCGCCATCCCCTCCAGCGCCGAGGCGGCGGCGCGGCTGGGCTGGAAGATCACGAAGTTCAACCGCAAGCTCGACAACGTGTGCGACAAGCTCGACAAGGCCGGGATCGCCGGGTTGCGCGGCGGCATCGGCCGGCTGGCGTCCAACCGCAAGGCGCGACTGGTGGAACACGCGGTCAGCTCCCACCTGGTCACCCGGGCGGACCTGGCGATGCTGGAGGGCACCGTCGCCGACGACGAGTAGGCGACGGGGACGCCGGGGACGCGTAGGCGCCCGGCTAGTGCCGCCCGACCTTCCAGGGCAGCGGGGAGGCGCTCAGTGCCCGGCGCCGGCGGAGTTTGCCGCGGCGCAGCTCGGTGCCCGTCGGAGCCGTTGCGGCGGTGTCCTGGTCCTGCGCGGCCAACGCGGAAACGACCGCGGTGAGCGCGGCGACCTCCTCGGCCGTGGGATTCCCGCGGGTGATGGACAGCGCCGTCGCGGGGGCGTGCGCGAAGGCCTGGGTGCCCTGTTGGCCGGTCACAGCGGGATGTTCCCGTGCTTCTTGGCCGGCAGTGCGGCGTGCTTGTCGCGCGTGGCGCGCAGCCCGCGCACGATCTGCAGGCGGGTGTCGGAGGGGGCGATGACGGCGTCGACGTAGCCAAGTTCCGCGGCCTGGTACGGGTTGAGCAGCTCGGCCTCGTAGCCCTCGATGATGGCGGTGCGGCGGGCCTCCACGTCCCCGCCCTCGGCGGCCACTGCCGCCAGTTCGCGACGGTAGAGGATGTTCACGGCGCCCTGGGCGCCCATGACGCCGATCTGCGCCGTCGGCCAGGCCAGGTTGATGTCCGCGCCGAGCTTCTTGGAGCCCATCACGATGTACGCTCCGCCGTAGGCCTTGCGGGTGATGACCGTCAGCTTCGGCACGGTGGCCTCGGCGTAGGCGTAGAGCAGCTTGGCGCCGCGGCGGATGATGCCCTGGAATTCCTGGTCCTTGCCCGGCAGGAAGCCCGGCACGTCGACCAGGGTGAGGATCGGGATGTTGAAGGCGTCGCAATTCCGCACGAAGCGTGCGGCCTTTTCGCTTGCGGCGATGTCCAGGGTGCCGGCGAACTGCATCGGCTGGTTGGCGACGATGCCGATGGTGGCGCCCTCGACGCGGGCGTAGCCGATCATCACGTTGGGTGCGTAGAGCGACTGCATCTCCAGGAAGATGCCGTCGTCGACTATGTGCTCGATGACCTTGCGCATGTCGTAGGGCTGGTTGGCCGAGTCCGGGATCAGCGCGTCCAGCTCGAGGTCGGCGGCGGTGAGCTCGAGCTCCTCGTCGAACTCCACTGCCGGTGCCTCGGAGATGTTGTTCGAGGGCAGGAATTCGAGCAGTTCCTTGCAGAACTCGATGGCGTCGGATTCGTCGGTTGCCAGGTAGGTGGCGGTGCCGGTGGTGGCGTTGTGCTGGCGTGCCCCGCCCAGGGTCTCCATGTCGACCTCTTCGCCGGTGACGGTCTTGATCACGTCGGGGCCGGTGATGAACATGTGGCTGGTCTTGTCCACCATGATCACGTAGTCGGTCAGCGCGGGGGAGTACGCGGCGCCGCCGGCGCTCGGGCCCATGATCAGCGAGATCTGCGGGACGACGCCGGAGGCGTGGACGTTGTTGCGGAAGATGTCGGCGAACATCGCCAGCGAGGCGACGCCCTCCTGGATGCGCGCGCCTCCGCCGTCGAGGATGCCGACGACGGGGCAGCCGTTGCGCAGCGCGAATTCCTGCACCTTGACGATCTTCTCGCCGTTGACCTGGGAGAGGGAGCCACCGTACACGGTGAAGTCCTGCGAGTAGACGGCCACCTGGCGTCCGTCCACGGTGCCGTAGCCGGAGACCAGGCCGTCGCCCAGCGGGCGCTTCTTGTCCATGCCGAAGGCCGAGGTGCGGTGCACGGCCAGGGCATCGAACTCAACGAAGGAGCCTTCGTCCATCAGCATCTCGATGCGCTCGCGGGCGGTGTGCTTGCCCCGTGCGTGCTGCTTCTCGTTGGCCTCGGCACCCGACGGGGCCTGGGCGAGGGCTTCGCGGCGACGGAATTCGGCGATCTTGCCTGCCGTGGTCGACAGGTCGATCGAATCCGTGGCGTCGGCGATGCGGCTCTGGGTCATCCCATGGCTCCCTTGAAGTAGATAAATAGTAGGAAAGGCACAACAACAATGCCACCTTGGCCAGTCTAGTGAGGCTCTGGATCGAATTGTGTGTAGGAAAGCTACAAAATCGTGTCGTGTTGGGGGCCAAGTCGTCCATAAAACAAGTTACTGGCGAGTAGCTTTAGTGGCGGGGCTTCACGTAATGTGGCTCACATGACTGAATCCATCCGCGACGCCATCGCCGCCAACGCCAAGCCCCTGCTGGGCAAGACCATTCTCATGAGCGGAGGCAGCCGCGGCATCGGCCTGGCCATCGCGCTGCGTGCCGCGGCCGACGGGGCCAACGTGGCGCTCATGGCCAAGACCGCCACCGAGCAGGCGAACCTCGCCGGGACCGTGTTCACCGCTGCCGCGGAAATCACCGCCGCCGGCGGCCAGGGGCTGGCCATCGTGGGGGACGTGCGCAACGACGAGGACGTGCTGGGGGCCGTCGCCCGGACGGTGGAACGCTTCGGCGGGATCGACGTGGTGGTCAACAACGCCTCGGCCATCGACCTGTCAAAGACCGACGACGTGTCGATGAAGAAGTACGACCTGATGATGGACATCAACGTCCGCGGCACCTTCCTGCTCTCCAAGGCCGCGCTGCCGCACCTGCGTGAAAGCGCCAACGGGCACATCCTCACGCTCTCCCCGCCGCTGAACCTGGACCCGAAGTGGGCGGGCATGCACCTGGCCTACACCATGGCCAAGTATGGGATGAGCATGACGACCCTGGGCCTGGCCGAGGAACTGCGCGGATCCGGCATCGGGGTGAACTCGCTGTGGCCGGCCACGCTGATCGACACCGCGGCGATCCGCAACATGCCCGGGGGCGAGCGGCTGGTCAAGGCCGCGCGCTCGGCGCGGATCGTCGCCGACGCCGCCCACGCGATCCTCACCTCGGACGCGCGCAGCTGCAGCGGAAACTTCTTCACCGACGAGGTGGTTCTGGCCGCCGCCGGGACCACCGACTTCTCCGGCTATTCCATGGGTGCCGCCGAATCGGACTTGGTCCCGGACATTTTCCTGTGAACCCCTTTCCCGCCGATTGCCGCGGGGCGGGCGGTGGCGATGCCGGTGCCGGTGCACGAAGTGCCCGGGGCAGGGGCGGGAGGGGCGCGGGAATCGTTAGTCTTGGGGGATGAGCATTGAACCGAACCCCGGGCAGACCTCCACACCCGACGCCTCCGTGGCCGGATCCGCGGCCGCGCGCGCGCCGCTGGACGCCGCAGCGCTGCGCCGCGTGATGGCGGACCTGGGTGCCGGCGAGCTGTGGATCAGTGAACGGACCGGGTCGACGAACGACGACCTGGCCGCGCGCGCCCAGGAGGCGCCGCTGCGCAACCTGAGCGTGGAAACCACCGAACACCAGGAGGCCGGGCACGGGCGGCTGGGGCGCGGCTGGCAGACGCCGGCGCGCAGCGCGCTGGCCACCAGCATCTATTTCCGCCCGGCCCCCGGATTCGACCAGTCGGGGCTGGCCTGGCTCTCGATGCTCTGCGCCACCGCCATGGTGCAGACGCTGCGCGAGGACGCGGGGCTGGCGGCCGGCCTGAAATGGCCCAACGACGTGGTCGCAGGCGGCAAGAAGGTCTGCGGCGTACTGGCGCAATTGGTCATGACGGCCCAGGGGCCGGTGGTCGTCGTCGGCGCCGGGCTCAACGTGGGTCTGACGGCCGACGAGCTCCCGGTGGACACCGCCGCGAGCCTGGCGACGCTGGGGGCGGGCACGCTTGACCGCACCGCGCTGCTTGGAGGTTACCTGCGTCGGGTGGTGCACCTGTTCCGGATCTTTGAGCGGGCAGGCGGCAGCGCGGCCGCCCGGGCCGGGTACGCGCCGCTGGCTACGGAGGCTGGACCCGGCGCCGATGCGCCCGCGCCGGCAACGCTGCGCGAGCTGGTGCGTTCGGTCATGGTGACGATCGGACACGAGGTCGACGCACACCTGCCCAACGGCACGGTGCTGCGCGGCACCGCCATCGACCTGGATGCCGAGGGCTCGCTGAGCGTGCGCGAGGCCGGCGGAAAGGTTCACAGCGTCCTGGCCGGGGACGTCTACCACCTGCGGCGCAGCGACGGGTCCTACGCCTAGCAAACCGTCGCGGGGATCCCCGGCGGGAGGACGCGGCCCCGGGTGCTTCCCGCGGGCGGGGCGGCGGGGCACGCCGCAGCGGGCGGGGGAAACGGGCTCCCTGGCTCGCACATCACACAGGGATCTGCGGCCGCCGCACCCAAATCGTGGGTGCACTGGCTCTACCATTGAAGGAGCAAGACCGGCACGCACAACCGGTGTGTGGGTTGAAGGAGCCGGGACGTGAAGTTGATTTTGGAGAAGCGCGAGCGGGTCATCGTCAAGACCCGGGCGCACCGACGGGTGCTGCGCGGCCCGTTCCTTCGCTTCCTGCTCCTGCTGGCGGGCGGTTGCTACGCGCTGGGCCTGCTGCTGCGCACGGACCTTCCCCCGTGGGTGGACGAGGGCCGGCCGCTGTTGGCGGCGTTGTTGGCCGTGGTCTTCGGCGTCCTGCTGGTCATCTGGTGCCTGCGGCCCTGGATTCGCTGGGCCAACAGCTACATCTACCTGACCACCGAGCGCATCGTGACCAGGCGCGGCCGCCGGGCCGCCGGGCAACATTCCATCGGGTTGTACGCAATCCACGATATTGTTGCGGTGGTAAGGCCCAACGCGCCGGAGACCGCCCCCGGGACGCTGTCCGTCGTGTTGGCCGAGCAACGCTTCAACATCCCGCACGTTCCCGCCGTGGCGCGCATGCGGGATTACTGCATCGGGGCCATCACGGCCCTGCCGAACTTCCCACGGGTTGATGGTGTAAACATGGAAGAACGCGTTGACGGGGATCCGCCACCGCGGCCAACCAATGATCCGCACCAGCAGCACCCAGAGCAGCAACAAAGAGAATGGACTGAGCATGAGTGAGCGGTCGCCGGCGACGGGAACCCAACCCGTCGCGCCCACCGCTGCCCGCGACGCGGCACGTGCCCAGCGCCACCCCTCCGACACCGCGGACGCCCCGGCCCCCGAGGCCAACGGCGCGTTGCACCAGGAACCGGCGCAGGCCGTCGAACTCGAGCCCGCGCTCGCGGACCCGCTGGCGGACCTGGTCGAGGCCATGAAGCGCCCCGAACAGGCCGACCGGACCACCCCGGGGCCCGCACTCGACGCGGTCCGCGACCTGGAGCGGCGCCTGCTCGGCGCCGAACGCACCCTGCGCCGGCGCGAAATGGCCGCCGGGGCAGGGGTCTCGCTGCTCTCCGCCCGCAAGATCTGGCGCGCCCTGGGCTTCCCGAACCTGGGCGACGAGGAGGTCTTCTTCAGCACGGTCGACCAGGACGCCCTGAAGTCCATCCTGGACATGGTCCGCGAGGGAACCCTGACCGAGGAAACCGCGATCTCGCTAACCCGTTCGGTCGGCCAGATGACCGACCGCATGGTGGTCTGGCAGGTCGAGGCGCTGGTCGAGGACATGGTGCAGAACCAGAAGATGAGCGACCCCGAGGCCCGCCGCAACCTGGTGAACCTGCTGCCGGACATCATCGAGCCGCTCGAGGAGCTGCTGGTCTACTCCTGGCGCCGGCAGCTGAACGCCGCGGTGCACCGGCTGGTGCTGCGCGCCGAGACCGGCCTGGCCGCCTCCGCCGAGGGCCGCGACGGCTCCGAGGACGACGCCCCGCTGCCGCTGGCCCGCGCCGTCGGCTTCGCGGACCTGGTCTCCTACACCTCGCTCTCGCGCCGGATGAACGAACGCACGCTGGCCCAGCTGGTGCAGCGCTTCGAGTCCAAGTGCGCGGAAATCATCTCCATCGGCGGCGGCCGGCTGGTCAAGACCATCGGCGACGAGGTGCTCTTCGTGGCCGAGACCCCGCAGGCCGGCGCGCAGATCTCCCTGGCCATGTCCCGGGAGTTCGCCGCCGACGAGCTGCTGCCCAACACCCGCGTCGCGGTGGTCTGGGGCCGCGTGCTCTCCCGCCTGGGCGACATCTACGGGCCCACGGTGAACCTGGCCGCCCGGCTGACCTCGCTGGCGGAGCCGGGCACGGTGCTGACCGACGAGCTCACCGCCTCCACGCTGGCCGGGGACGCGCGCTTCGTGCTCGAGCCCCAGGAGGTCACCGCCATCCGCGGCTTCGGCGACCTGACCCCGGTCCGGCTGGCCCCGGGCACCGGAACGGGACTGGTGCTGGACTAGATGCGCTTCGGATTCGGGCAGGTGCATGCCGCGGCGGCAACAGACATCGGGCTGCGCCGCGCCGTCAACGAGGACAGCGTGCTGGAGGCCGGAACCGTTTTTGCCGTCGCCGACGGCATGGGCGGCCACGAGGCCGGGGACCTGGCCTCCCGATTGGGCATCGAGACGCTGAACGAGATCGCCGCCGGAGCCGCGGATTCCGCCCGGACGCCCGGGGACACCGCTGAAAACACCGCTGAAAACACGGCGGAAAACCTCGCGGCGCTCCCGCACGCCCGGGACGTGCTGGGGACGGTCACCCGGGCCGACGCCCGGATCCGCAAGGCCATCGGCTCCCGCGGCGGCACCACGCTGTGTGCGCTGGCACTGGTCCGTGTCGAGGAGGACGGCGGGGCCTGGCCCGGGGAACCTGCCGGGGACCCGGCCGGAATGCCGGTGACCGAGGCGCTGCACCTGCCGCTGCCGCCCCTCGGCGAGCCGCGCTACCTGGACAGCACCCATGAATCCGGCGACGGGGACGGTGCCCCCGGGAACCCGCCCGAGCCCGAACCCACCACCGACGTGCTGCCGCGCGCGCAGGCCCTTGCGGTACCCGCGGCGCCGGCGGGAGCCGCGGCGATGAGCCTCGGCGGAACCGCGGCAAGGCCCGCCCCGATCCCGGGCGCCGGCGACGCGGTGGCCGACGGGGAGCCGGACCCGGTGCGGCTGATGCTGCTGAACGTCGGCGACTCGCGCGGCTACCGGATGCGCGAGGGCGTGCTGACCCAGCTGACCCGCGACCACTCCGCGGTCCAGGAGCTCATCGACGGCGGCATCATCACCGAGGCCGAGGCCCGCATCCACCCGCAGCGCAACCTGATCACCCGCGCCCTGGGCGCCGGCGGCAACTCGGTGCCGGACACCCAGTTCCACCGCCCGCGCCCCGGGGACCGCTACCTGCTGTGCACCGACGGGCTCACCGGCGAGGTCGAACACGCGGCCATGGAGGCGATCCTCGCCGCGACCCCCGACCGCACCGAGGCGGTGGGCAGGCTCATCGACGCGGCCCTGGCCAGCGGCGGACGGGACAACATCTCGGTGGTCATCATCGACATCGAGGCACCCGGAACGTAGCTGCGCGCACCCGGGAGCGCGACGCGCCACACGCGCGCCGCGCCCGGGCACCATCTCGGCGGTGTTCTGGGGCAAAATGGAGGGGTGATGCCCCAAGAGCCGACCCCGCAGCCCGAGACGCACCAGCCCGTTGCCACCCGCCCGCCCGAGGACACCGACGCCCTGGCCGAGGCGCTCGACGCCGAGGCAGTGGTCCCCGACGAGGCCCTGCGCACCGAATACCTACAGCTCATCGACGAGGTCCGCAAGCACCGCGCCGCGTACTACAACGACGACGCCCCGCTGATCTCGGACGCCGAGTTCGACAAGCTGTACTCCCGCCTTGAGCTTCTCGAGGCGCAGCACCCGGAAATCGTCGCCAACGATTCGCCCACCCAGGAGGTCGGCGGCGAGGTCTCCGCGGCCTTCGCCGAGGTGGTCCACCTTTCGCGCATGTACTCCCTGGAGGACGTGTTCTCCCTCGAGGAGGTCACCGCCTGGGGGGAAAAGACCGCGGCGAACGCCGCGCTGCGCGCCGCCGGGCACGAGCTGAAGTGGCTCTGCGAGGTCAAGATCGACGGGCTGGCCGTCAACCTGCTCTACCGCCACGGCAAGCTGGTGCGCGCGGCCACCCGCGGGGACGGCACCACGGGCGAGGACGTCACCCACAACGTGCTGACCATCAAGTCGATCCCCACCCAGCTGGAAGGGGAGAACTGGCCCGAGGAGGTCGAGGTGCGCGGGGAGATCTTCATCCCCTCGGCCGACTTCGCCGCCTACAACGAGGCACTCATCGAGGCCGGCAAGGCCCCGCTGGCCAACCCGCGCAACGCCGCGGCCGGCTCCATCCGGCAGAAGGACCCCGCGGAGACCGCCAAGCGCCCGCTGCGGATGTTCGTGCACGGCTTCGGGGTGCGCGCGGGCCTCAACGCCGCAACCCAGTCGGAGACCTACGCGCTCATGGCATCCTGGGGGCTGCCGGTCTCCCCGTACTCGCGTGTCGTCGACACCCTCGACGAGGTGCTCGCGTTCATCGCCGCCAACGGCGAACACCGCCACGACCTGATCCACGAGATCGACGGCATCGTGGTGAAGACCGACGCGTTCGAGATCCAGCGCAACCTGGGCTTCACCTCCCGCGTCCCGCGCTGGGCAGTGGCCTACAAGTACCCGCCCGAAGAGGTCAACACCAAGCTGCTGGACATCCAGGTGCAGGTGGGCCGCACCGGGCGCGTCACCCCCTTCGGCATCATGGAACCGGTGCTGGTCGCCGGGTCCACCGTCAACCGCGCCACGCTGCACAACCAGGACGTCGTCAAGGCCAAGGGCGTGCTCATCGGGGACACCGTGATCCTGCGCAAGGCCGGGGACGTGATCCCGGAGATCGTCGGACCCGTCCTCCCGCTGCGCGACGGCACCGAACGCGAGTTCGTCATGCCGACGCACTGCCCCTCCTGCGGGACGCCGCTGGCTCCGGCCAAGGAGGGCGACGTGGACATCCGCTGCCCCAACGCCGAATCCTGCCCGGTGCAGCTGACCGAACGCGTCGCCCACCTGGGCGGGCGGGGCGCCTTCGACATCGAGGCGCTGGGCTACGAGGCCGCCCAGGCGCTGACCATCGGCCCCGGCCCGGATCCGGGGCAGAACGGCGGGGTCATCGCCCCGGCCGGCCCCGGCCCGCTGCGCAACGAGGCCGCGATCTTCGATTTGGCCGCCGGCAACCCGGATCCCACGCTGCGCGAGACGCTGGCGGAGGTCAACGTGTGGCGCGAGATCCGCTCCAAGGGCGAGGGCACGGGGAAATTCCAGCTGGTCCCGTACTTCTACTCCAAGGCCACCGCCAAGAAGCCGTCGGCACCGACCGTGACCACCAAGAAGCTCTTCGACGAGCTGGAGAAGGCCAAGTCCCGGCCGCTGTGGCGGGTGCTGGTCGGATTGTCCATCCGGCACGTCGGCCCCACGGCCTCGCGCTCGCTGGCCACCAGGTACGGGTCGATGGAGAAGATCATCGAGGCGCTGGAAGCCGAGGGCGCCCGCGAGGCCCTGGCCGAGGTCGACGGGGTCGGCGCGATCATCGCCGACGCGCTGATCGAGTGGTTCGCCGTCGACTGGCACCGGGACATCATTGCGGCCTGGAGCGCTGCCGGGGTCTTGATGAAGGACGAGCAGGACGAGTCCATCGTGAAGCACCTGGAGGGGATGAGCATCGTGGTCACCGGAACGCTGCCGACCTACAGCCGGGACGCGGCGAAGGAAGCGATCATCATCCGCGGCGGCAAGGCCGCCGGATCCGTCTCCAAGAACACCGCCTACGTGGTGGCGGGCGAGGCCGCCGGTTCCAAGCTGGACAAGGCGATCGCCCTGGGCGTGCAGGTGCTCGACGAGGAGGGCTTCGTGCTGCTGCTGGACGGGGGACCGGAGGCCGTCGAAGGGCGCCCCAACCCCGAGGCCTAGCGCCGCGGGCTAAGGTCCCGTGCGTCCGCAGGGCCACGGCGACCGTCGTGCCACGCCAAGTCCCTATCCAACCCGGCCGGTCGGGTCCATGCCGGCCCGGCCCGCAATACCGGCCTTCCCGGCCATCCGGCCCGGCCCCCCAGTCACCAAGGAGCAGCACATGAGCAGCAATCCCAAGCACAAGCAATCGGCACAGGGTGCCGCCGAGCGATCGACGGACCCGGCCTCGTCGCTGCGCCGCGAGCTGCTGGCGGTGGCCCGCGAGGCGGCCGCCGCCGGTGCCGCGGTTCTGGCCGAGCGGGGCCGCGGCAAGGTGGCCGCCGACACCAAGAGTGCCGCGGGGGACTGGGTCACCGACTTCGACCGCCGGGCCGAAATGGCGGTGCGCGACGTGATTGCCGCCGCCCGCCCCAACGACGCGATCACCGGCGAAGAGTACGGGCGCACCGTCCCGGCCGAGCCCTCGGGCTACCGCTGGTCGATCGACCCGTTGGACGGCACCGCGAACTTCGTGCGCGGCATCGTCTACTACTGCACCTCGGTGGCGGTCTTCGGGCCGCTCGACGAGGCGGCCGACGCCACCACCGAGACCACGGGCACGGCCAAGGCCGCCGCGGGTCCAGTGAACCCGGCGGCACCGACCGGAAACACGCTGGCGGCCGATGGCGCCGCCATGGATGCGGGCACCCACGGGTGGCTGGCCGCCTCCATCAACGCACCTGCCCTGGGCGTCGAGTACTACGCCGCCGCGGGCGAGGGGGCATGGCTTGTCGACTCCGTGCCGGCATCGGGATCCGCTGCCCGGCGCGGCGGCAGCGCGACCCGCGCGCAGCGGCTGCACGGGGGCGACAAGGAGGAGGCCGGGCGCCTGCTGGCCACCGGCTTCGGCTACGACGCCGACCGCAGGCAGTTCCAGGTCGGCGCGCTGCTGGGGCTCATGCCCGGCTTTGCCAATGTGCGCCGCATCGGCTCCGCCGCGCTGGACCTGTGCCTGGTCGCGGACGGCACGCTGGACGCCTACGCGGAGTACGGTACGCAGGAATTCGACTGGGCGGCCGGCGCGCTGATCGTCGCCGAGGCCGGGTTGCCGGTGCTGCGCCCGCGGACCGATCCGGGGTGGCAGGCCGCCGGGTACCTGGACTTCGACGCGCTCCCGGCGGAACAGCCATCGGAGCAGCCCGCGGCGAAGTAGCCCGGCGTCGAAATAGCCGGTGTCAGGGTAGCCGGAGTCAGGATGCGCCCGGGCAACGGGACCCGAAAGCCCGCCGCGGCCGTGGATTGACCACGGGTGCGGCGGGCTTCGTCGTCGGCCTCCCGGACGGGCGGGAGCCGGTGCGCGGCTAGATGCCGAACTGCAGGCCGGCGGCCGCATCGTCGTAGTATCTGCGGTTCCGCAGCCCGGCGGCGGCTGCCTCGTCGAGCACCACCACCGCGTCCGGGTGCAGCTGCAGGACCGAGCCGGGGCAGGCGGCGGACAGCGGGCCCTCGAGGGCGGCGGCAATGGCGGCGGCCTTGTGGCTGCCGGTGGCGACGAGCACCATGCGGCGGGATTCGAGGATGGTGCCAAGCCCCTGGGTGACGGAGTGCGTGGGAACCGCGTCCAGGCCGTCGAAGAAGCGCGCGTTGTCCATGCGGGTCTGCGCGGAGAGGCGCTTGATGCGGGTGCGGCTGCGCAGCGAGGAGCCGGGTTCGTTGAAGCCGATGTGGCCGTTGGTGCCGATGCCCAGGATCTGCACGTCGACGCCCGCGGCGATGATGGCCGCATCGTAGGCGGCGGCCTGCGCGCGGATCCGTTCCTCGGATTCGCCGTGGCCGTCGGGCGTGTTCAGCCTGGACTCCGGCAGCCCGATGACGTCGCACAGCTCGGTGACCAGGGTCTGGCGGTAGGACTGCTCGTGGGTGCGCTCCAGCCCGACGTATTCGTCAAGCGCGAAGGCGGTGGTGCTCCCGAAATCGACATCGCCGCGCTTCACGGCCCTGGCCAGCTCGGCATAGAGCCCCAGCGGGGTGGAGCCAGTGGCGACGCCCAGGACGGCATCCCCCGTGACACGGGTGCGCAGCCCATCGATCACCGCCTCGGCAGCGAACCTGGCGGCTTCTTCGGCGGTGGCGGCGATCAATACTTCCATGTGCGTTCCTTTGCGGTGGTGCAAAATTTTGGTGGCGGGTGCCGGCATGCGACGCCCCGGGCGGCCGGTGGAACCACAACAGGATCCCGGGCGCGGCCCGTTGGATGGCCCCCAAGGTGCCAACGGGTTCGGCCGTGGCAGCGCCACGGCATAAGGGACAGCTTAACCCGGCCGTCGTCCGACCCGTAAACCGATTGAGGTTGTATTTCCCGGGTCGGCTGGAAGCGACCGCAGCTGTGTCAGCAGCGGTGCCCGCTAACGCGCCCGCAAGGGCCCGCAGCGGGGGGGAATCACCGGGAGGGGGTTCGGACGTGCCCCACCGTGGTGAGGTTGGCAACAAGTCCCCGGTGCCCGGATCCGGCGGGAGCCGGGGGCTGGCACACTTGAAGGCAATGACTAAGGCAACACTCGCACCCGCCAGCACCCTGTTGATCCGTCCGGCCACCGAGGCCGACTACCCGCACATCGCGCGGATCACCGTGGACTCCTACCTGCACGCCGGGCACTTCGATGACCCGGACCACGAGTACCTGAAGTTCGTGCAGCAGGTTGCCGCGCGCCATGCCGTCTGCGAGATCCTCGTCGCCGAACGCGACGGCGTCGTCATCGGGTCTGTCACGCTGGTGCGCCAGGGCACCGAGTACGCGGACATCGCCCGCGACGGAGAACTGGAATTCCGGATGCTGGTAGTGGACCCGGCCGTGCAGCGTTCGGGTGCCGGCCGCGCCCTGCTGGGCGCGGTCATCGCCCGTGCCCGCGAGATCGAGGACGTGCACACCGTCTCGCTGACCACCGGCGGCCACTGGGCTGCCGCACGCGCGCTCTACGAGGCCGACGGCTTCGTGCATGCCTCCGAGCGCGACTGGTACGTCCCGAACACCGACATCGTGCTGGTGGTCTACACCCTCGCGCTCTAGCGTTCCCCGCATTCCGGGCTCCCGTACAGCGGAAAATTCCGCGGTGCGGGAGCCTGCCGCATTTGGTGCATGACGTGTTTTTCGTCGCCGACGTGGGTCGATTGGATATGGTGGGTGCCGGGGCCGGGATGCCGCCGCAGGCGCGGACGGTGCCTGCGGCACAGCTACCATCCGTCGACGTCGTGCAGGAGAGCATCATGAGCGAGATTTTTGCCACCACCATGGATCCCACCAAGAAGGAACTCATCGGGGCCTGGCTGCCGCGCCAGCCGTGGTTCGCCGGGGAGCGCGAGCCGGTGCTGGAAACCCTCGGCGGCTTCCGGCTCGATGACCCCGCCGGCGAGGTGGGCATGGAGTTCATCATCGTCAAGGACACCGCATCGCCGACCCCGGTGACGTACCACGTGCCGCTGGCCTACCGCGGGGCGCCGCTGCCCGGCGGCGAGGCCTTCCTGCTGGGCACCAGCGACCACGGGGTGCTGGGGAAGCGCTGGATCTACGACGGGGAGGGCGACCCGGTCTGGCAGGCGCAGGTGCGGGCGCTGCTGGCCGGGGATGTGGTGGCGCAGCACCAGAACATCTCCCACACCCTTGAGCCGCTGGTGGAGGTGCACCGTGCGACGCAGGAATCCGGTGCCGTCGCGCAGGCCGGTGGCCAGGGCCCGGAGATCGCGGTGGTCCGCCGCCCGGTTGCCGGGACCGCCGGCCCGTCGGGTGCCCCGGGGTGGATCGCCTCGCCGTGGAGCGATGCCGGGCAGGACGTGAGCGGGTCGGTCATCGAATTTTCCTAGGCGGACGGCACCCCGGCCCCGGGGCGGGCCGGGGCCCGGAAGGGCCGTGTCGGCCGGTTGCCCGAAGCGATCGGCAGGGACCGGGCGTACTAGACTAGGGGGGAAACCCCATCCGCCCACCTAGGGAGATACATGTCTGCCATCAGCCGTGAGGACGTTGCGCATTTGGCGCAGCTGGCCCACATCGAGATGAGCGATGCCGAGCTGGACAAAATGACCGGCGAACTCGGTGTCATTGTCGATTCAATCGCGTCGGTCTCAGAGGCCGCCTCGGCCGATATCCCGGCCACCACGCACCCCATTGCCCTGTCGAACGTGTTCCGCGAGGACGTCGTGGGAACGACGCTCACCGCCGAGGAAGCGCTGATGAACGCACCGGACTCCGTCGACACCCGCTTCAAGGTGCCGGCCATTTTGGATGGAGAGTAATTCATGAACGAGATTATTCACCTCTCCGCCACCGAGCTTGCGGCCAAGCTGCGCGCCGGCGAAGTCACTTCCGTACAGGCCGTGCAGGCGCACCTGGACCGCATTGCCGAGGTTGACGGCGGGGAACGCGGCGTCAACGCCTTCCTGCACGTGAACACCGAAGAAGCACTGGCCGTTGCCGCCGAAGTCGACGCGATCCGCGCCGCCGGCGGAGCCGATGCGCAGGCGCTGCACCCGTTCGCCGGCGTGCCGATCGCCATCAAGGACCTCATCGTCACCAAGGGCCAGCCGACCACGGCCGCCTCGAAGATGCTCGAGGGCTGGATGAGCCCCTACGACGCGACCGTGATTCAGAAGATCCGTGCCGCGAAGCTGCCGATGCTGGGCAAGACCAACCTGGACGAGTTCGCGATGGGTTCCTCCACCGAGCACTCCGCCTACGGCCCGACCCGCAACCCGTGGGACCTGGACCGCATCCCCGGCGGCTCCGGCGGCGGCTCTGCCGCGGCCGTGGCAGCCTTCGAGGCGCCGCTGGCCCTGGGCACCGACACCGGCGGCTCGATCCGCCAGCCCGGCGCCGTCACCGGCACCGTCGGCGTGAAGCCGACCTACGGCGGGGTCTCGCGCTACGGCGCGATCGCCATGGCCTCCTCGCTGGACCAGATCGGCCCGGTCACCCGCACCGTGCTGGACTCCGCATACCTGCACGAGCTGATCGGCGGGCACGATGCCGCCGACTCGACCTCGCTGAACGAGCCGGTGCCGGCACTCGTCGCCGCCGCCGAGCAGGGTGCCTCCGGCGACATGACCGGCGTGCGCGTGGGCGTCATCAAGGAACTGCAGGGCGAGGGCTACGAGGCCGGCGTGCAGGCGCGCTTCGACGAGTCGCTGGAAGCGCTGCGTGCCGCCGGCGCCGAGATCGTCGAGGTCTCCTGCCCCAACTTCAAGTACGCGCTGGGCGCCTACTACCTGATCATGCCATCGGAGGTCTCCTCCAACCTGGCGAAGTTCGACGGAGTGCGCTTCGGCACCCGCGTGCTTCCGACGGAGGGCCCGCTGACCATCGAACGCGTCATGGGTGCCACCCGCGCCGCCGGCTTCGGCGACGAGGTCAAGCGCCGCATCATCCTGGGCACCTACGCATTGAGCGCCGGTTACTACGACGCCTACTACGGTTCGGCGCAGAAGGTCCGCACGCTGATCCAGCGCGACTTCGACGCCGCGTTTGCGCAGGCCGATGTGCTGATCTCCCCGACGTCCCCGACCGTCGCCTTCGAGATCGGCTCCAAGACCGACGACCCGCTGGCCATGTACCTCAACGACGTGGCCACGATTCCGGCGAACATGGCCGGCATCCCGGGCATCACCGTTCCCGGCGGGTTGTCCGAGGGCCTGCCGGTCGGGATCCAGTTCCTGGCCCCGGCCCGCGAGGACGCCCGCCTGTACCGTGCCGGTGCGGCACTTGAGAAACTGCTGGAAGACAAGTGGGGTGGCCGGTTGATCGACCAGGCCCCCGAACTGTCCGCCGCCACGACTGGAGGGGTTGCCTAACATGGCTTCGTACACCGATGAACTGGTCGACTTCGACGTCGCACTGGAAAAATACGACCCGGTACTGGGCTTCGAGGTCCACGTCGAGCTGAACACCAAGACCAAGATGTTCTCCTCGGCGCCGAACGTGTTCGGCGATACGCCCAACACCAACGTGACCCCGGTCTGCCTGGGGCTGCCCGGCGTGCTGCCGGTGGTCAACAAGACCGCCGTGGAATACGCGATCATGATCGGCCTGGCGCTGAACTGCAAGATCGCCGAGCGCTGCGGCTTTGCCCGGAAGAACTACTTCTACCCGGACACCCCGAAGAACTTCCAGACCTCCCAGTACGACGACCCGATCGCCTACGACGGCTGGTTGGACATCGAGCTGGAGGACGGCGAGGTCTTCCGCGTGGAGATCGAGCGCGCGCACATGGAGGAGGACGCCGGAAAGCTCACCCACATGGGCGGGTCCACGGGCCGCATCCAGGGCGCCGACTACTCGCTGGTCGACTACAACCGCTCCGGCGTGCCGCTGGTGGAAATCGTCACCAAGACCATCGAGGGTGCCGGCAAGCGCGCCCCCGAGCTGGCCAAGGCCTACGTCGCGGCGATCCGCGAGATCGTCAAGGCGCTGGATGTCTCCGACGCGAAGATGGAGCGCGGCAACGTGCGTTGCGACGCCAACGTCTCGCTGATGCTCAAGGGCGCGGAGAAGTTCGGCACCCGTACCGAGACCAAGAACGTGAACTCGCTGCGCGCCGTCGAGCACGCCGTGCGCTTCGAGATCGAGCGCCACGCCGCGGTGCTGAACTCGGGGGCCGCCATCGTGCAGGAAACCCGCCACTGGCACGAGGACACCCGCACCACGACCTCGGGCCGCCCGAAGTCCGACGCTGACGACTACCGCTACTTCCCGGAGCCCGACCTGGTTCCGGTCATCACCACTCCCGAGTGGATCGAGGAGCTGCGCGCCCGCCTGCCCGAGCCGCCGGCCGAGCGCCGCAAGCGCCTGCAGGCCGACTGGGGCTACTCGGACGCCGAGTTCCGCGACGTCGTGAACGCCGGAGTCACCGAGGCGATCGAGGAAACCATTGCCGCGGGCACGACCGCCGCGGTGGCCCGCAAGTGGTGGATGGGCGAGATCGCCCGTCTGGCCAAGAACGCCGACAAGGACGTTTCCGACATGGGCGTCACCCCTGCCACGATCGTCGAGCTGAACTCGCTGATCGAGGGCAAGAAGATCAACGACAAGATCGCCCGCCAGGTGCTCGAGTTCGTGGTCGCCGGCGAGGGAACCCCGTCGGAGGTCGTCGAGAAGCGCTCGCTGGCAGTCGTCAACGACGACTCCGCATTGGGTGCCGCGATCGACGCCGCCATGGAGGCCATGCCCGACGTTGTCGCCAAGGTCAAGGGCGGAAAGCTGCAGGCCATCGGCGCGCTGATGGGCCCGGTCATGAAGGCCACCCGCGGACAGGCCGACGCCGGCCGCGTGCGCGAACTGGTGCTTGAAAAGCTGGGCATCGAGGGCTAGTTCCCTCGCCCCGCGGCGTCGAGCCCCGGTTCCCCCTTGTGCGGGGAGCCGGGGCTCGACCTCGTTAACGGAATGCTCGGCCCTGGACGGGACCGGGCTCAGAACAGCGGCGGGGTGCCGGGGGATTGCCGCCAGTAGGCGTTGCGCCGGGCCTTCTGTTCCGGGTCGAGGTGCCTGGGAAGGATGACGGAGAAGAGCCCGTCGGCATCCCGGACCACGGTGAGCTGTCCCGTGTGCCTGGCATGGTGATGGGCGGTGCAAAACGGGCGCCCGTCGTTGATCCTGGTGGAGCCGCCCTTGGCCCATTCGTCGTCATGGTCGATCTCGCAGTGCTCCGGCGGCACGGTGCACCCGGGGAAGATGCACCCTCCATAGATTGCAAGGATTGCCTTGCGCATGTCGTCGGGGAAGTACCGCTGCTCGGTGCCCAGATCCAGGATCTGGCTTTCGCCGTTCATCGTGATGGGAATCGCCCCGCCGACGCACAGGGCATGCCTGAGTTCGGCCGCGGTGTATTTCTGTCCATGCAGCGTGAGGCCGGATTGAGCCGCCCGGCCCTCGAGCTCGGCCAGCGTGGTGACGATGAATATTTCCGGTGAGGGAAGCCCCGCGGTCTTGGTTCCCTTCGAGGGTCTGCCGTTGGTCTTGAGCAGGTTCATCAGACCCTGGAGATGCCGTTGCGGTGGGGTGAGTCCGTCGGAGCCATAGTCGGTGTTGTTCATGGTCTGGAGGAGGTTGGCTTCGGACGGCAGCGGGTCCAGGGCGAGCTTGTTGGCTTCGGCGGGGTCGGTCAGCGTTCGTCCCGTCGACGGATCGACCAAGAAGTCGGGGAATCCCGGAAGCGCTGGCGCGGTGGCCGGTTGCCTGTTGTGTCCGACCTGGGTGGTGTCGTCGTTGGAAGCGTTGGAAGCGTTGGAAGCGTTGGAAGCGTTGGTGCCGTTGGTGCCGTCGGAAGTGGTGGAGCCGGTGGCGGCGTTGGATTCGTTGGAACTTGTGGCGGCGGTGGAGCCGTTGGTTGCAATGGTGCGGTTCCAGATCTCGCGTGCCTGCTGGAGCAATGCCTCGCGGTCCCCGGCCTTGGTGCGCGGGTTGTCCATGAGCGCGAAGAGTGCGAGCAGGAGTTCGGCGTCTTCGGCCCGGACTCGCAGCAGGAATTCGGAGATCCCGGCGTTGGTGCCGCGATAGAACGCGCCGAGCTTGGCGCGCAACACTTCCTCGGGCGGTTCCTTCACGCCGTGGTCGAGGGCGACCTGGATAGCGTTGAAAAGCTTGTTGGTGGTGCGCGGGTCTTGTTCCTGCACTGACTGCGCGACCTGGGCCTCCAGCTGGGTGGCCAGCTCGTCGGGATTCGGGTGCTGCTTGATCTCCGGCTGCATCCGCTCCAGTTTCTTGGCGGCGTCGGCGAGCTGCCGCGGCGAGGCCTTCCCTTCGGCGAGTGCGTCGGCCAGCAACGGGAATTGCGGGGGCTGCTCGATGCCATGGATGTCGGTGTGCGGAAAGAGCCGGGTGGCGGCGCGAACGCGGTCGCGGGCCTCGACAAAGCCGATGCGGAACGTGAGCTGCAGGAACTCGGTGGTGTCCTTGAAGGTGGTCCGGCCCCTGGGCGGGGTGGCGGGCGCTTCGGGCACATCGATGGTTCCCTCGATGTACGCGGACGGGTCCGCCAGGCACCGATTGATCCCGACCAGGGTATCCTCGGGCAACTCGTGGACGAGGGTGCGCCGGGCCAG
>NZ_JBIXLN010000009.1:0-123139 GCF_045798555.1 Paeniglutamicibacter sp. MACA_103
GGCTGCGTTGTAGTGCTGAGAGAGCCATCGGAAGAACCCGTGCCCAGCCACGTTGTCGTACTTGATGTCCAGCCGTTTTCGCTGATCGTGGAGGGGTGCTTCGATCTTCATGTTGCTTACCGACGCATCGAGGACCGCCGTCAAGATCGAAGCGACTGCACGGTGGTAGGAGGTGGCACCCGCTTTGCCTGGAAGGATGGCCTCGAGTGGTCCGGTTAGCTCGTCGAAGTCGACTGGAGGTGTTCCTGTTCGCTCTTCAAAATCCGGATTGGTGTAGGGCGGGTAGGAGGCACTAGTTACGGCTGCTCGCAGGTTCTCCAGCGCCTGAGGTCGCTTCTGAGTTTCACGTTCAGCGTCTGGCTTGGTTTTGCCGTACTTTGCCTCGAGGTCTTTCTTGTAGATCTTTTTTCTCTTGTCCTTGAGAATGTGAACAAGGCCCGAATTCGCTTTCAGCTCTTCGTCTTCGAGGATTGGACGAAGGAAGTCCCGGTAGTAGGTACTGAAATTGGTGATCAACTGAGATCGAACAATTGATTTGGGCACCAGGAGAAGCTTGCCCTCCGGTCCACGCGGAAGCAGCACTTGCTGTTCGGCCCAGTCCAACACATCGGGATCCCACATTGGTCCCGACCATTGTAGATGCATCGCCACGCCGTGTAGATGACACATGTCCTGGGTGTAGCGGATGAGGGGATGACGGATGATGCTCGTCGTCATGTCACTCACGAAGTCACGGTCAATGCCGCGGATGAAAAGTGCTGTCTCTTCGAGATCTTGCAGCAATCCGGTTTTGGCGGCCTCGCTGTTGGCCAACGCTGCCACTATTTCCGCGCGCTTGGCCGTCCCGAGCCCTCGGCCTCGTGCAGGCCCGCGGCTTTGTCCCAGGTGCGTCTCGTTAGGCTCTGTTCCAAGGGAACGGACAAGAGCTGAGATGCGTGCAGTGTCGCCGGCCGCGATGGCTGTGAGAACTTCATGGAAGTAGGACTGGAGCAGCGCCTGGCACTCCTCAGAGAAGCCGCCTCGCTGGTTCCGGATCGCTCGAGGGTCGATGTAGACCCGAACATCGTCCGTCGTGTCTATGTCGACGAAGTCGAGAAGTCCTTGTCCTACTTCAAGCCCGAATTCTTCCGAAAAGCGCATGTATCCCCCATCTTGGCGTTTTCGCAATCATCGCAGCCGGAGAGCGATAGCACCAAATACCATGCACCAATGTGGTCCTGCAGGATTATTCCCAGCGTGGAGATTTTCACACCTCCCATGCACGCTGGAACTCAATCCAAGAGCAACATTATTGTTGGGCACATATTTATCGTCATCTCCTACCGTTATGGAGGATTCGGAGGCGACACCATATTAACATGCAACGAACCCAAAAAGTTGTCCATTAACTCCGGATCCTACAGACGCTGGTGAAAACCCAGACGCCGAGATGCCGGCCGCCAAGGAGCTCTCGGCGATGCGGGACGAATACTTTGAACAGTTGAACGAAACCCACCTCAAAACCCATTTGCAAACGGACGTGAGTGCTGGGAAACGCGGGCAGTGCCAAATAGCGTCTGATAGTACCGGTGTTCCAGCGACCAGTGTGTAAAGAGTCATGCTCTCGGGGTAAACCGGCCGGTACCTATCCTGCCAGCCAGTCCCAGACCAGCTACTGACAAGTCTCACAGTGTGTATTCTCGCGACATCGTGGACACTGAATCTCAGCACTTCGTGGACACCCGGTCTCATGTCTTCGTGTACAACTACCACAAGCCATCCGGGACCTGCCGGATGGCTTGTGGGTTGCCCGTGATCTGGTTCAAGGCTGTGTGAAGATTTCGGGCATCTGCGTTTCCCGTAGCGCGTATTCCTTCCGGTAGTTCTCAGCCTTGCGTGTATAGACGCGGCTCTCGGTAGCGAGTGTGGGTCCAAGCGGTAGCGCCTACGTGCGTAACGGAAAGCGCCTGGACTGGTCCTAGCCGATGGCCGCTGGCGGCTCCGTGGCCGGGAACCACTTCAGGCGGCGGCGACCGGAGGGGTCGACCGGGTGCTTGGCGCCAGGCTGTGCTCGGTGACTGCCGGGGACTCCCACAAACGGCGGAGGCACGGAGCACCCGGGATGCCTGCCGCTACGACCACAGCAGGCAACAGTCCGGCAATTGCTAGCCGTCAGCGCATGTGCCGACTGCGTCCCGCACGAAGCCGCACGAAGCGCCAACGCTCCCACCAGGCAGCCCGGCGGCAGCGTCCCCGGGCACGGTCCGAGGTGGCGTCCGGATTGCCCGGCAATGTTGCTGCAGCACGGGTGGCCGTGGACGAGGCAACGGAGCACGGGCTTCCCCGGAGTGCTCGGTGCAGGCCACCGGCCCATCGGAGCTCGCGAAGGTGCTATCCGATGCACCCACGGGTGCTACCGATTCGCCCCACACCCGCTATCCGAAGCTTCGATTTAACACCTTGCGTTCCCAGTGCACCGTCGCGTTCATCATGTGGATTCCCCGAATCAAGTACGAGGCGATTAACTTGCCGTTCTCGTGCATGGCCATCATCGGCAACGGGAACGACATGATCACTTCGTCGGTGTCGGGATCCGAAAGCAGGAATTCTTCATCGGTGACGGTACGGCAATACTGGCGGCCCGCCAATGTTGAGTGCACGGAAATGTGCTGGCCCTTGTAGAGGACCTTTCGTTGGTCTCTCATGTCTTCAATCAAGATCTCATTCGCTGCCAGGCCGGTGGCGGGCTACCTGGGCTTTTGGCCCGTAACATACCATCCTGAACTCCGCGGAATCCTGACCCCTCGACTCGCATGCATCTTGCGCAACGAAACGTCTGCAGGACTTGTGGTCTAAAATCTGAAACCAGACCCCCATGTTGGGTGCAATCAGTTTACGGCGTGCGTCGGCTCAACCGCCGATATTGGCACGTATGACATTAGAAATCGACCTGTTGATGATTTTGGAAACCATAGAACGTGCGCGTCGCCGCGGCCAACGATTACTTGGCGGCTGACAGATAACCCCTCAAGTATTCACGAAGCGGTCTATCGCACACGTACACGTACGTGCCGAGAATGCCTCTGGTCATGAGCACTGCGTATACGTTCGTGATGTAGCGCAAGAGATCATTATCGGAGTATGTAATCCCCAGCTTCGGGTTGTTCTCTTTCCCCTTTTTGTCGAAGTAACTTGCCCGATGGATATACAGGCGCTGTTCAACCGGATCAAATCTGAGATCTGGCCCAATAATTACGCCCGCGTAGTTGAGATCGTATCCTTGCACCGTGTGAATGGAACCAACTTCGTTGATTGATCCAGCCGTATTGATCCAGTCCTTCTGTGTCTGGTTCCAGCGAAACTCGGATCCATCGATTTCAATGTCAAACGCTGCCGCGTCATTCCGAGATTTCCACTCCCATGCATAACCCGCAACGAGACGTGCGAGTTGGGTCTCCGATTCCCGCACTGAAATCTCGTCGGCCATGATTCGGATGTCATCAAAGAACCGAAGATCGTAGTCCCCAAAACGAGTAGGCTTCGGCGGCGCAGGCGAAAGCACCGCACGAATATAATCGACATAGTCGTTCCCTCCCCTAACTCGCATCTGGGAAAACAACCGGTAGTAACGCCCACCAAGCTGAGAGTCTTCGATGAGGGATCTCAGCACGGCCTCCGGCAGATCGGCAGGACGGACGCTTTGGGCGGAATCAACTAGCAGAATCTGGTGGGTGCTTTTCTCTTGTATCCAATCAAGCTGCGTGTGTGAGAGGTGATCGGAACCGAAGAGCTTTTCGTTGATTTCTCGAAATTTTTTGTTTTGCGGTCCGGACGGCTGATTGGCTCTTTGATTAAGTCGATGTGATTCGTCAACGATGAGCAGATCGTATTTGCCCTCGATCGCTCCCAAATCAAAAGGGCTAAGAACCATTGCTGGATCAAGTAGCGGCGTCTTCTTGAAGACCTTACGGATGGAATCACGTAGCGACTGTTGAGGGACAACAAGTCCGATGCGGAACCCTTGCAGGAGCTCGCGATGTCCCTCAAGGAAGAAATCCGAAAATAGTGAATCGCTGTCGTAGTCTTCAGCTGGGTCAGAATCTTGGATATCCCGCAGTAGCTTCATCATGTAGATTGCGACAATGGTCTTGCCCGTTCCAGGGTCACCTTGAACGACGATGGTTCCCGATGATCCGCTCTCGATGTCGCTGAATAGGCCCTCAAGAATATCTTCCACCGCGGCCGCTTGATCGTGGTTAAGCGCCTTAAACGGTGAGAACTTGAATAGATCGCTATTTTCAATTTGCGGTATCGTCCGCTGGAACAGTCCTTCGGATCGAAGGTGGTCAAAAACATCCTGAAACGTCTTCCGATATTCATCGCGATCATAGTAATCCCGATCAGTGACGCCTTCATTGCGATTCAGTACTTGGTAACGGCCTTCACCGGCAAACAACCGAATCAGGAACGACTCAAGATCAAGGCAAGCAGACTTGTTAAACGTCTCGTTAACAACGACTCGCAAGGAAGTTAGATCGGCCTTTTCGGTAGAAGTCTGATGTTGGTTCATGCGGGCCGTGGCGTTGAGCGTCTCACCGACGTAAATCTTCGTCGCATTGTTAAGCGTGTAAACAACCGGCCAATTGGTGAATTTATCACCAAGGGTCTTCATCTCACGGACCGCTGTCGATGAAAAGCGGAGGTGCTCGACCTTAAAGTCGGTCATATTTAGTGCTCCGGCCCCGAGCCTTCTCGACTGGGTATTTGGTTCGAGTCTCTTGAAGCTTCTCCAAGATTATTTCGTTCGGGTCTACGCCAATTCGGTCGGCAAGCAAATATGCATAGGTTAAGACGTCCGCTAGCTCTGCCTTTACGCGTTCAACATGGGCTTCGTCGTTCCATTGAAAACACTCGAGAAGTTCGCCCGATTCTATCGAGATAGACTTTGCCAGATTTGCGGCACTATGGAACTGGCCCCAATCGCGTTCGATGACGAATTCTCGAAGTGTGGGCATGACGGATTCACTGGACATAGTTTCACCGTAGCATGTTCCAAAGTCAGCTTCTGGTCTGGGTTTATACGGTCTCAAATGCCGCTGTTACCACCGGAATCTTATCGAATCAATCGGGCGCAGTTTGCTGCGGTTCTTGGCCCACGTTGGTCTCTTCCGTGTTTGGAACCGCGTGGACAGGCACGGCGGTTCCGCTTCCGTTGCCGACGTGGATCCTCTCCCGCGGCACCCGCACATTCGGCCGCTTCGAACTGGTCGCCGTCGCCATCAAGGTCATCCTGATCCTGTTCATCATCGGCCTGGGCATCTTCTACATCAACACCCAGAACTACAACCCGTTCATGCCCAGCGGGTTCGGCCCAGTCGTGGCGGGTGCCGCAACGGTGTTCTTCGCGGTCTTCGGCTACGACGCCACGAGCACCGCGGCCGAGGAATCCACCGACGGCAAGAAGCACATGCCCAAGGCCATCATCCTCTCCCTCGTCATCGCCATGCTGCTCTACGTGGCCGCCACCCTGGTGCTCACCGGCATGCAGAACTACAAGGATCTCGACCCAACCGCCGGATTCGCCTCCGCCTTCAACGGCGTCGGGCTTCCGGCCATCGCCACCATCATCTCCGTGTTCGCGGTCCTGTCCATCCTCACCGTGATGCTCACCTTCCTGCTGGGAGTGACCCGCGTCTGGTTCTCCATGAGCCGCGACCGGCGGAATCGGCCCCACGTCAACGGCGTATTCCGAGTTCCTGAATATGTCGAGAAGCAGATGACTGCTCCACTTGGGGCTATTTCCTGACGGACGAAGGGGCCTTCCTTGCCGACGACGAACCATATGCCCGCCAGGACAACGCCGGCAATGGCAAAGACCACGAAGGCTGAGACCCTGCCGAATTTCCCAATTGACCAACCGAGCACCGGGGCGAAGATGGCGGGGCCCACCATAGCGCCGACCGATGCGACGGCACCGGGAGCAGCACGCTTCTTCTCGGGGAACCACTTGTAGATCCTGTGGAGCATAACGGGCGAACTAGGTCCTTCCTCTGCGCCGAGAAATAGCCTCTCAATCCAGAGAGAGGGTACGGCGGTCAGGAAAATAATCGGTAGCTGCGAAAGGGTCCACACCAAGCACAGCGCGAAGTGGAACCATTTGGTGGGGATTCGATCCACGAAAGGGGCGGCGCATATCTGCGCTAGAACGAAAGTCAAGAACATTGCACTGCTGACAAGACCGAATGTTTCAGGGCCAGCCAATATTAAGGTCCTGCATGATCGGCACTGCAGCAACGCCGAGGACGGCTTTATATGCCCAGTTAAGCATCGGCACAACGGAAGAGCACCCGCATTTGCCATCAAGGCAACGGTCGGTTCCGCTCCCCCGGAACCAGCTGTTATCGGCTACGGCGCGGGATCGACCTTGTCTTTCCCCGGCCGGTAGCCGGCGATTGCGGCACGGACGTCGCCTTCCTCGTGGTGCCCGCCCTTCTTCTTGCAGAACGGCAGCACCTTGAGCAGCGGGTGCAGGATGGCCATGACCACACTGCCCCAGATGATTCCGAGGACGGCCGAGCAAAGGGTGTTCACGAGCCAGGCCAGGAAGCCGCCCACTGCGGGGATCCCGGCGACAGGTGTCTCCAGTGCATGGACCAGGTCATAGGGAGCGTGCCACCCCAGATCGTGGGCTCCCTGCAGCATGATGTGGCCACCGACCCACAGCATGGCGATCGTCCCGACAAAGGTGATCGCGGCCAGCACGGCTGGCATGCCCTTGACCAGCAGCTCGCCAAAGCGCTTGGTCCCGGCGGAGTCCTTGGTGGCCAGGTGCAGGCCGATGTCGTCCATCTTCACAATGAGTCCGACGGCGCCGTACACGAGCACCGTGATCGCGAGCGCCACGACGACCAGGATGATGGCCCGCGACAGCAGGGACTCGGTGGCCACCTCGTTCATGGAGATGACCATGATCTCGCAGGACAGGATGAAGTCGGTGGTGATGGCGCCCTTGATGACCTTGGCCTCCGCCGCCGGGCCGCGTTCGACCGCCGGGGCCTTCTCGGCCTCGTGGTGGCCGCGGAGCTTGTGCCAGACCTTCTCGGCACCCTCGTAGCAGAGGTAGGTGCCGCCCAGCATGAGGATGAACGGAATGGCTCCCGGGACAAAGGCGCTGACCAACAGCAGCGCCGGTAGGATGATCAGCAGCTTGTTGCGCAGCGAGCCCCAAAAGATCCGCTTGATCATCGGCAGTTCGCGGGACGGGTCGGCCCCGGAGACGTACTGCGGGGTGACGGCGGCGTCGTCGATGACCACGCCGGCGGCCTTGGCCCCCGCCTTCGCGGCTCCGGCTGCGACGTCGTCCACCGAGGCGGCCGCGATGCGGGCGAGGGCCGCGACGTCGTCCAGCAGGGCGACGAGACCGCCGCTCACAGAGCGCCCCGGTGCTGCTCGAGGACGGAAGACGGAGCGTGGAAGCCTCTGTCAAGGCGCATAATTGGCATGCTCAAAGTATATGGTGGCGGGCAGCCAGCCACGGGCTTGCCACTACCTACTTAGAGATAATGGCACTTCTGCCATGCCGGCTAATTCTGGCCGTGTCAATTCCTCCAGGCCCTGACCCGGGCAGCATTCCGGTGGCTGGCAGGGGCTCCCATTCCGCAGAAGTTCCGGTAGGGCCCGAAGCCTTCCGGAGCCGAGACGGCGTATCGCTCGAGGCCGGGACGCTCGTGGCAAGGTGCGGTGCACTCGCTGATGCCGAGGCGAACACGCGCCATGGGCCGTCGCGATCAAGGTCGTCCTGATCCTGTTCATCATCGCCCCTGAGCATCTTCCACATCAACACCCAGAACTACAACCCGTTCATGCCCAGCGGATTCGGACCCGTCGTGGCCGGCGCCGCAACGGTGTACTTCGCGGGCTTCGGCTACGACGCCATGAGCACCGGTTTCCGAGTCCAACTCGGTGAACCGTTCCCCGAGGAATCGTGATCGGCGGGTTTCCGGTGCGTCAGGCCGATTGCCTGGGTTACGGCGTCTGCCAGTCGCCCGTTTAGTTCGTAGGCTTGCCGCTGCCGGTCGGCACCTGTTCCGTTGCCGAGGATCCTTTCCAGGGCTTCCTCGACGTAGTCCGCGTCCCCGGACTCGTTCAGGGCATCCCGGACATGGTCGTGGAGGGCGGAAATGACGTGTCGTGCGTTGTCCGGCCTGTGGGTTACGGGGTGGAGCAGCTCGCCGCCGATCCCCCACCGGCTGGCCATCCAGACCCCTTGGCGCAGGACGATGGCCGGAACCCTGTCGGGTTCCACTCCGGCCTCCCACTCTCGGGCAGCGGTCTCCACCAAGGCCCGAACCAGGGCTGCAATCAGGACGGTGTCGCGTGGATCAAGGCAGACATCGGACACCCGGATCTCCACGGTGGGGTGCCGGGCGGAGAGACGGGCGTCAAAGTCCGGATTGATGACCACCCCGGTGGCTGACAGTTCCGCCACCAGCGCGTGGTAGGCCCACGCCGACCCGAAGACCTCCATCGGACCGGCGGAGGACCATCGGTTCCAGGCCTGCGTGCGGTAGCTGGCGTAGCCGCTGTCCTGGCCGTTCCAGAACGGGGAATTCGAGCTCAACGCCATGAGCGAGGGCAGCCAGGACCGGATGCGATCCAGGACGGCCACGCCCTCCTCATCCGAACTCACGGACACGTGGACATGGAGGCCACAGGTCAGTTGCTCACGCGCCGTCAGGGCATACTTTTCCACCAGGGCGTCATAGCGTTCATTCCTGGTGGGATGGGGTGAGACCGGCTGCGGAGAGGTGGCCAGCGCGACGATCCTCGCACCCGCTTTGCGGGCGAGCGAGTCGGCGTAGGCGCGCCCTTCCAGTATCTCCGTGGCGAGACCGTCCAGGCTGCTGTGCGGGTGCGTGATGACCTCGAGCTGTTCCTGGTGCAGCTCTGCGGACAGCATCTGCCTGGACGAGGGCCCCGGCGCCCGCGAGCTTGCGTCGTGGAGGCCCATCACCTCCGCGGACAGGGGCAAAGGGACACCGCTGACGGGGTCCACGATCAGGAATTCTTCTTCAACACCAAAAGTACGCACCTGCTAAGTGTGGGGCACGAAAGCGACGGCTGAATCCACGCCTCAAGACAGCCCGTCGCAGGTCCAGTGCCTGGGCGATGAAATGCTCCATGTCCGACACAAGTAGTCCCCCGCCAAAACCGAGTACACCCGGGGGAAAAACAGGTAGAAGAAACCAAAAATCGAGTATGACCCACCCGCCCGATGGCCTTCTGCCGCACTTAGAGTCGACACTACAGATTCGGCCATGGGGGCCGCATTTTCAATGTCCTTGGGGGGACTCCATGCGCAAGCCATCACATCACTCTGTCTTCACCCGCCGGCTGGCCGCCGCCATCATCGCGCCCGGCATACTCACCAGCATGCTGCTGTTCGCTCCACAGGCAACAGCAGCCACCGGTTCCACCGGCGCGACCTCAGGGATCTGCACAGGGGTGGTGAACCAGTTGGCCCACCGCGGTACCGTGCAAGAGAACCTGCTCAAGGCGTCCGCCAAGAAGAACGCCGACATCATCACCCGGCTCCAGGGCGAGCGGACGCAGCTGCAGGCCAACGCCGACAGCCTGAAGGCCCAGATCGCCGAGGCGGAATCAGCCATTTCGGCGCTGGACGCCGCGGCGCTGGAGCTCGATGCCCAGCTTAAGACTGCCGGTGAGAACCTCACCGCGCTTCAGGCCGAGCAAGCCGACACCCACGACGCCATTCTCGCCGCGCAAGGCGAGCTCGCGGAGCTGCAGGCGCAGAAACTGGCCACCGAAAACCAGCTGGCACCGCTGCAGGAAGCAAAAACGCAGGCCACGGAGGCCGCCGCGCAGTTGCAGCAGAACGCCGAGGACGTCGAGGCCCGGATCGGTGCGAAAAAGGCCCAGATCAGCGCCGCGGAAGTCGAACGAGCAGCACTCGAGGCCGCCGCAACCGCGGCAGCGGAAGCGCTTGCCGGGAAAAACACCGAGATCGCCCAGGCGGGACGCGAGCTGACGGAACTCTCCGACACCGCAGTTGCTGCCGCAGCCTTCGTTGGCGACGCACAGAAGGCCGTCGGCGACGCCGAGGCCGAACTGCAGAACCTTGAGGGGGCAGGCACCGCCGCCCAGGCGGAAGTCGACGCCCAGCTGGCCAAGATCGAAGACGCAAAATCGACGCTGGCCGACGTTCAACGACGTGCAGCCGACGCCGCGGCTGCTGTCGATGCCAAAAACGCCGCGATCTCCGCGGCCGAGGCCGACCTGACCGCGCTGCAGGGCGCAGCGCAGGACGCCGCCGATGCACTCGCGGCCAAGAACTCGGAGATCGCCGCTGCGCAGGCGCAACTCGATACCTTACGGTCCGCTGCCGACGATGCTGCCGCAGCGGTCACGGCCAACAGCAATAAGCTCGCAACCGTGACGGCGGAAATCGCAGCACTGCAGCAGCAGGTCACCGCGAAGAACGCCGAAATCACGGCCAAGCAGGCCCAGCTTGCGACGGCGCAGAACGAGCTCGCAGCGCTGGCAGCCAGCAAGACAAAGCTGGAAGCCGAGATCACAGATCTCACCAAGCAGATCGCGGACACCAAAGGCGACAACACCGAGAAGGCTCGTCTGCAGGCACTGCGGAAGGCCAAGCAGGACGAGCTGGCCGCAGTAAACCTCCAGATCACCAGCAAGAACGCCACGATTGCCGGCTACCAGGGAGACCTGACGACCCTCCAAGACGCGGTCAACACGCTCAATTCCCAACTCCTGTCCAAGCAACAGGAGAGCAGCGCCCTGCAGCAGCAGGCGGCGCCGCTCCAGGCCTCCCTGACCGCCGCCAATAACGCCGTCTCGACAAAGCAAGCCGAGATCGCCGCCCTCAAGGACCAAGTCCCCGCCCTCCAGGCGGCCGTCACCGCAGCCAACGGTGCTGTCACTGACAAGCAGGGCGAGCTCGCGGAGCTGCAGGGCGGGCTGGGCACGCTTGAGGCCGCTGCTGCCGACGCCGCGGCTGCCGTCACGGCGCAGCAGCAGGTCCTGGCGGACCTCGAAGCAGCACTGCCGACGCTGACCGAGGGCCTGGCTGACAGCCAGGAGGCCATCGCCGCGCAGAAGCTTGTCATTGATGGGCTGAAAGACGATCTGGCCGGCGCCACCGCTGCCCACACTGCCGCGCAGTCAGCCGTCGACACAAAGGCCGCCGAACTCCAGGACCTGCAGGGCCAGTTGCCGGACCTCTCGAAGGCAGTATCCGACGCCAACGCCGCGGTGGCTGCCAAGCAAGGCGAGATCACGGCTCTCAATGGCGACATGGACAAGCTCGTGGCGGACCTCACCGGGCTCAACGGCCAGATCGCCACGAAGGAAGCCGAAATTCTCGAACTCCAGAAGAGGGTGGCTCCGCTGCTGGAGCAGCTGAACGGGCTCAACGGGGAAATCAGCGCCACCGAAAACCAGCTGAAAGACCTGCAGGCACAGCTGACCAAGCTCGACGCACAAGTTACGAACGCCCAGACGGAGCTCAACACCCTTCAGGCGAAGAAGGGTGCAAACAAGGACGCCATTGCAGCGCAAAAGAAAACCGTCATCGGTCTGCAGGATCAGCTCGGTACGGTCCAGAACCAGATCCGGGCCATCGACGGGCAGATAGCGCTTGGGGGCTGCGTCGCCTGATCGAGTGCCCGCCAGGTCCGTCTTGCCGGGCGACTCCGCCGAGTGAACGGTTCGGTGGGCAGGTAAGGGATCGGCCGCAAATGGCCGGTCCCTTCCTGCGTGCCAGGCACGGCTGACTACGACAGGTTTGGACGGCCCCGGTAGGACCGCTCTCCCGGAGTAGGACCTTCGCATCGCCGCCGCCGAAACCGAAGCGGGCGGCAGCTGTGCCACTCCCCCATGTGATCCCCGCGCTTTTGAGAATCCGCGAGCCAAAGGGAGTTCACGGTGGGATCCCTTCAGCGGCAGTAAGTTAGAGTGGCTCATTGCCAATTAATCCACCACAGGAACCAGCATCAGTGAGGCACGAAAGCTTGCGCGCATGGGAAACGACACGGACAGGGAACCTGCCCAGCAGGTCACTCCGAATCCGTCCAACACCCGGATTCAGGGACTCATGAAAGGTTTCCCGCCAGTCCGCAGCGAAGTCCCCGTTCTCCTCGGAACGCAATTGTTGTTCAACATTGGCTTCTACGCGGTGGTCCCCTTTCTGGCCCTGGTCCTCACCGAGGATTTCGGATTGGCCGGTGCGGCGGTCGGGCTCATCCTTGGAGTGCGCACCTTCGCCCAACAGGGACTATTCATCGTGGGAGGAACCCTCGCTGACCGGTTCGGCGCTCGGTCGATCATCCTTGTGGGTTGCGCCGTTCGGGCATTGGGGTTCTTCACGCTGGCAGCATCGCTCTTCACCGGTTCCCCCGTCCTCTGGCTGTTCATTGTGGGCACCCTGCTCACCGGTTTCGGCGGCGCGCTTTTTTCCCCTGGACTCAACGTTCTGGTGGCCGCGGCGGAAACCACGCGGCGGGGAGACAAACATTCGTCTCCGCAACGCCTCACGCTTTTTGCCTGGCTGAGCGTCACCGGTGAAATTGGCGCCGTCGTCGGCCCACTCGTCGGCGCGGCACTGTGGGGCTGGGGCTTTGCCACGGTCGCCGGGCTCGGAGCCGCCTTTTTCCTCGGCATTGGCGTGCTGCTCTGGCGAACACTCGGCGATCCTCCTCGCCCGGCGACATCCCACGCGGGAGCCACGGAAAGCTCCCGCCGGTCGTGGGGAAGCCTTCGGGATCGCCGCTTCATCGCGTTCGCCGGCCTTCACGCCGTGGACCTGCTGGCCTACAACCAGCTGTACCTGGCGATTCCCCTCGAACTCGGACGGGCCGAGGTCGCCACCCAATGGCTTGGTCTGGTCTTCGCGTGGGTCTCCGTCCTGACTCTCGCGTTGCAGTTGCCGATCTCGTGGCTTGCCGCACGCATGGGCGCACCAGCAGCCCTGCGCATGGGTTACGTTCTCGGTGCGCTGGGGTTTTGCGTACTCGGGGTTTCCGGCATGTTTTCACTGGATCACGAGACCGTCCCGGTCACCATCCTTGCAGCGGTGACGTTGCTCGCGATGGGACACATGACGGCTCATCCCACCGCTCTCGGACTCATCCCCAGGTTTGCCGGAGCGAAGCCGGTGGGTTCCTACTACGGCCTGCTTGCCACCTGCGGCGGCGTTGCCGTTCTCCTGGGCAACCTCCTGATCGGAGGGCTTCTGAACGAACCTTCGCCCCCAGGACCCGCCCGTCTCCTTCCGTGGCTGGTCCTCATCGTTCCGCTGCTGCTGGCTGCATTGCTTGCCCCCGGAGTTGCCCGAGGGCTGCTCGCAAGGTCCGAAAAATCCACGGCTCCCACGGTCACGGAGATCCAATCCCGGTGAGGCATCGCCGTACATGTGGCCCGGAGTCCTACGCATTCTCGTCCCGCTCCCCCATGCGTCGGTCCAACAGGGCCGGCCGCGGCAGCACCGTCGGTGTTGACCGAAAGGCATGCGTCCTGGCGTTGGTGTGAAGGTTCTTGGCCTCCGGCCTCTTGCCGATCCTTGTTGCGCAAGGCCCCAGACCGTCCACCAGCCAACGCAGGGCCATTCTCCATCAGATTGACCGGTTCCGGCCGATTTTCATTCCATCGCGAGAACCGGGGTTAGGGTATGCTTACCGAGGCTTTTTGCGATTAAGGGGCCGAATCATCACGTAATCTCAAAGGATCTTCATGAAATTGGGACGCCTCCACACCGCGACCGCGGCCGTCTTGCTCACTGCCGTATTGGCCTCATGCGGCGCCTCGAACCAGAACCCCGCCGCCGAGGCAGCGGTCGACTCCGAGGCCCGTCTGGTCGTCGCCAACTTCCGTGCCCCGGTGTCCAACTGGGCCATGGAGAGCGACGACGCCTACGTGCTGTCCATCGCGGGCTGCCTGGAGACGTTGGCCAGTTACGACCAGGTTGGCAAGAAGGTCGAGCCCATGCTCGCCGAGTCGTGGAAGCAGGCTTCCGCTACCGAGTGGGACTTCAACCTCCGCGATGGCGTGAAGTTCCAGGACGGCACCGAGTTTGATGCCCAGGCGGTCGAGAAGTCCCTGAACCACGTGCTGAAGGCAACCGCACCGGCCCGTGCGGTGAATCCCAAGACCATTGCCAAGGTCAAGGCCTTGGACGCAGACACCGTGCGCATCACGACCCCAGCAGCGGATCCGCTGTTGCCCTACCGCATGGCCAGCGTGAATGCCGGGGTGCTGTCCCCGGCCGCCTACACCGCCAAGGGAATCGACCCCTTCGGCCACTGCACCGGCCCGTTCGCCCCGGTTTCCGAAAAGGCCGGCCAGTCGCTGAGCATGGATCGGAACGCCGAGTACTGGGGCGGCGAGGTGAAGCTGGCCGGAGGCGAGATCCGCTACATCACCGATGGGACCACGCGCTCCACCCAGGTCCAGACCGGGGAATCCGACATCGCGATGTCCATCCCCGCCACCAACATCGCCACGCTGGAAGCCGATCCGTCCGTGGAACTGGCCAAGGCCGACTCTCCCCGCACCGCGACGCTCTACCTGAACAATTCGCGGGCGCCCTTCGAGGACCGTCAGCTGCGCCAGGCCGTCACCATGGCGCTTGACCTGCCGGCCATCGCCGCCAGCGTGTACGAGGGCATCGCCGAACCGGCCACCGGACCGTTTGCCCCGAGCGAGCCATGGGCCAACAGCGAATTGGGTGTCCCGTCGGTCAACCTGGACGAGGCCAAGGCCCTGGTCGAGAAGTCCGGTTATGCCCAGGACAAGCCGCTGGAAATCATCGCCATCGTCGAGCGCGCCGAGTTCGCTTCGGTCGGCGCGATCATCCAGGAGCAGCTCAAGCAGATCGGGTTGCAGGCCAACGTCGTGACCAAGGCCTACGGCGCGGTGGAACCGGACCTGCTCGAGGGCAACTACGACATGGTGCTCAGCCAGCGCAACCGGATGATCGACATTGCCGACCCCATCGGCTTCCTGCAGGCCGACTACACCTGCGCCGGCGGGTACAACCTGAGCCACTACTGCAACAAGGATTTTGACGCCCTGGTCGAACAGGCCGCCGGCGAGTCCGACGCAGACGCTCGCCACACCCTCTACCGCCAGGCCGGCGACATCCTGGCCAAGGATGCGGTCAACGTCTGGCTGGTCAACGAGCAGGCCATCGACGGCGTGGGCGCCTCGGTGCAGGGCTACGTGCAGGATCCCCTGACGCGCTACGTGTTCACCAAGGACCTGGCAAAGACCAAGTAGATTGCCTGTCCTGACGATACTGCTGCGCCGGCTCATCGGGCTCGGCGCAGCAGTCCTGCTCTCCTCCTTCGCCGTCTTCCTGGTGCCCTTCGTCGCCCCCGGGGACCCGGTGCGCAACCTGCTGCGTGCCCGGATGGACGCAGGCGTGGCGGATGAGCAGACGGTTCAGGCCTACGCCGAGCAATTCGGCCTCTACGACCCCCTGTGGGTGCAGTTCGGGCGCTGGCTGGCCCGCTTCTTCTCCGGCGACATGGGGATTTCCTATGTCAGCGGCACCCCCGTCGTCGAGACGGTGCTTCCGGCCGCCGGCGTCACGCTGCTGATCGCCGGGATCTCGATTCTCGTGGCCATGGCCGTCTCCATCGTGCTGGGAGTCGTTGCCGCGACCCGTGCCGGGCGCTGGCCCGACAAACTCATCACCTCGATCACCCATGCGCTGATCGCCATCCCCGAATACGCCATCGCGCCGCTGCTGGTTCTCCTGTTTGCCGTGAAGCTCGCGTGGCTGCCCTCCGCGGGCTTCCATTCGCCGGCATCCCTGGTGATCCCGGTCGGCGTCCTGTGCCTGCGCCCCATCAGCTTCTTCACGGTTGCCGTGCGCTCGGGAATCCTGCAGTCGCTGGGCTCCGAGCATGTGCTGGCCGCGCGGGCCCGCGGGCTGGGCCGCGCCCGCGCGCTGCTGCGCCATGTCATCCCGCACGGCCTGCTTCCGCTGTGGACCATGACCGGCGTCTGGTTCGCCGGGCTACTGGGCGGTTCGGTGATCATCGAGGTCATCTTCGCCATTCCCGGCATGGGCCGGCTGGTCTTCGATGCCATCGTCAATGCCGACATCCCGGTGGCCCAGGGCGGCGTGGTCCTCGTGGTGATCTGCGCGGTGCTGGTCACCAGCGCCGTGGACCTGGTGCAGCAGTTCAGCGACCCGAACGTACGTGTTGGAGCACGCCATGACTAAGAAATCCCTGTCCTTCGTGTGGCTCAGTCCCCCGGCACTCGTGCTCTACCTGGTGCTGGTGCTCACGGTGCTGGCACCCTGGGTCGCCCCCAGCGATCCAAATGCGCAGGATTTGGCGCAGCGTTTGCAGGGCCCGGGCTGGGGCCACCTGCTGGGCACCGATTCACTCGGCCGCGACACCCTGAGCCGGGTCCTGCACGGCGGACGCTTCTCCCTGTCCGTGGCGCTGCTGACCACCCTGTTCTCGCTGTCGCTGGGCACCGTGCTGGGATTGCTCAGCGCCCTGCGCGGCGGCTGGCTGGACGAGTTCTTCCTGCGCGCCAACGACCTGCTGCTGGCCCTGCCGGAAATCGTGGTCGCCCTGTTGGTGATCGCGATCCTGGGGCCCGGGTTCACCTCGATGGTGCTAGCGGTGGGTGTGGTGTCGTGGACCCCGACCGCCCGGCTGGTCCGCTCGCTGGCCGTCCAGGTGCTCTCCACCGGTTACGTGGAGGCCTCGCGCCACGTGGGCAGTTCGCGGTGGTTCATCCTCCGCCACCATGTACTTCCGTTTGTCGCCGGTCCGGTGCTGGCCCAAACGGCCCTGCGTTTCGGGCTGCTGCTGGTGCTCCTCGGCTCGCTGTCCTACCTGGGCATCGGTGTCCAGCCCCCGCAGTCGGACTGGGGCTCGATGCTCGCCGAGGCCCAGCCCCATGCGATCCGCTCTCCCTGGGGCCTGGTCGCCCCGGGTGCCGCAATCTTCATCGTCAGCTTCTGTGTGACCTTGCTGGGCAACCGCCTCACCCAGGCGTTCAACGGCCACGACGTGCTTGAGCCGGCCGGCCAGGGGGAAGCCCGTGGCTAGCCAACTTGAAATCAAGGACCTGTCGGTCCGGGCCGGAACGAACCTCCTGCTGGACGGAATCAGCTGTTCGGTTCGCTCCGGCGAATTGGTCGCGGTGGTCGGCCGATCCGGGTCCGGCAAGACCATGTTGACCAAGGCCATCATGGGCCTGCTTCCCTCCGGGCTGCAGGCCACGGGCCAGATCCTGCTCGACGGGCAGCGGCTGGACACCCTCGGCGAACGCCACAAGGACGCGGTGCGCGGCAGGAAGATCGGCATGCTCTTCCAGCAGCCCAAGCGGGTCATGAATCCGCGGATGACCGTCCGCGCCCACCTGCTCGAGGCCATGGGGGCCACTGGATTCCGCAAGCCAGGAAATGCCGAGAAGAACATCGAGTCCCTGCTGCAGGAAGTCGGCTTGTCCCCGGCCGCCGAGATTGCCCGGATGCGCCCGGACCAGTTGTCCGGCGGCATGGCCCAACGGGTCATGCTGGCCATCGCCCTGGCCGCGGATCCCGCATACATCCTGGCCGATGAACCCACCTCGTCCCTGGATTCCATCCTCAAGGCCGAGATCCTGGAATTGCTGCGACGCAGGCAACTCGAACGCGGGTTGGGAATCCTGCTCATCACCCACGACATCGCCAGCGTTCAGCATATTGCCGACCGGGTCATCGTGGTCAGCGACGGTGCCATCGTCGACCAGTGCCCGACCTCGGCGATGTTTTCCGCGCCCCGGCACGAGAAGACCCGCGAGCTCCTCTCGGCCACGGCTTCCGTCACCAGGGAACCGCAAGAGATCGCCACGCATTGTGTCCTGCGGGCCGACGCGGTGGGCAAGAACTACACCCGCCGCGCCAAGGGCGCTGCGGCGCTGAATCCCACGAGCATGAGCCTGCACGCCGGTGAAGTCCTCGGCGTCGTGGGCCGTTCCGGCTCGGGCAAGAGCACCTTCGCGCGGCTGCTCGCCGGCCTGGAACGGCCCACGCATGGAGAAATCACGGGACAGACGGAAGGGGCGCAATCGACCGGAGTGCAGATCATTCCGCAGGAACCCTTCGGTTCCTTCGACCCGGCCCTGGACCTGCGCACGAGCCTGATGGCAGCCGTCCACCGGCTCCCGGATTCCGAGGCCGCCCAGCTCATCGAGCGGGCCGTCGCCCGGGTGGGGCTGCCGGTCCGGCTCCTTGACCGCTTGCCGGCACAGTGCTCCGGCGGCCAGCTGCAGCGCATGGCCATTGCCCGGGCGCTATTGGTCCAGCCCGACGTGCTGATCTGCGACGAATCAACCTCCGCGCTGGATTCCGTGGCCCAGCGCCACATCCTCGATCTGCTGCTGCAACTGCGCGAGCGCATGGGCATCTCCCTGGTGGTGATATCCCACGACATGGACGTCATCCGGTATGTCAGCGACCGCGTTGCCGTGTTTTACGCGGGGAACCTCGTCGAGTTGGAGCCCTTGGCACAATTCCTTGCGGCGCCCGAACACCCACACAGCCAACAGCTGGTCCGGTCGGTGGACAAGGAAAACGGTTATTCAGGCCTCGCCCTCGACAAGACGCCAGCAGGATAGGTCGAACGTTCTGCGGTTGTGAACGGTTGCTGTCCCGGGTCCTTTCGTTGAGACCGACATGTTGTCCTGAGACCTAGTCTTCTTCACTTGGGCAGCAACAGCGCGCTTTCGGGAAGCTGCGTTCGCGCCCCATGGACCATTTCTTCACCTGGCCTTCCGGCATTCCAGGGCGGGCACCAAAGCATCCCCGGAGTCTGGCTGACACCGCCAGGGCACGGAAAAGCGGACCTTTCCTGTCGTTCCGAAGGAAGGGTCCGCTTGATTTTCCGGTGGAGGCTCTCCCCCGTTTCGCCAGGGCCTATGCGTCTTGCAGGCGCTTCTTTTCACTCTCCGCCCGGGCCTGCTTTGGGTCCAGTTGCAGGAAGCAGGCCGCAACAACAGCCAACAGCAGCAGGCCGATGGCGAACCACAGACCACCCAGCCCGCTGCCGGTGCTGGATTCCACCGCACCCATGATGGTCGGTCCGAAGAACCCGCCGGTGATGCCAATGGTGTTCATCAGGGCCAGTCCGGAGGCCAGGGTCACACCGTCCAGCCGGGTGCCGGGCACCGAGAACATGATCGGCTGGACCACGAACCAGAACAGGCCGGCCAACGCGAAGCCGACCAGGCTTAGCACGGAGCCGCCCAGCACACCGATGGTGGTTCCGGCACTCATCGCGATCAGACCAATGATCACGAAGTTCTTGCTCTTCTTCGGGGTGTTGGCACGCGGGGTGATGAATAGTGCGCCAAGGGCACCGAAAAGCCACGGGACCGCAGCCAGGGAACCCACAAGCCACGGTGCCATGTCATTGGACTTGGCGATGACGCTGGGCAGGAAGTAGGTGACGGAGTACAGGGAGACTTGGTGGGCGAGGTTGATGAAGATCGCCAGCATGACCGTGCGGTCCTTGAAGATCTGGAAGAACGAGTGCGTGCCGGAGGCCCCCAGCGACTCGGCCTGTTCTGCCGCGAGGCGGCTTTCCAGTTCGGAGGCTTGCTCGGCCGTGAGCCATTTGGCGTCGGTGGGTCGGTTCGGCAAGTGCTTCCAAACCACGAAGGCCAGCAGCACGGCTGGGATGCCTTCGATCATGAACATCCACTGCCAGCCGTGCCAGCCGCCGATACCATCCATTTCCAGTAGCAGGCCACCCAGCGGGGCGCCGGCAACGACGGCAATGCAGGCACCGATCAGGAAGTAGCCGTTGGCCTTCGCTCGTACATCGCGCCCGAACCAGTAGGTCAGGTAGAGCATCACGCCCGGAAATAGTCCCGCCTCGGCGGCGCCCAGCAGGATCCGCATCACGTAGAAGGAAATGTCATTGACCACAAACGCCATGCAGGCCGAAAGCACGCCCCAGGTAATCATGATGCGGGTGATCCAGAAGCGGGCGCCAACCTTGTGCATGATCAGGTTGCTGGGGATTTCCAATGCCGCGTAGGCCAGGAAAAAGAGCCCGGCACCGAGCCCGTAGGCTGCGGCGCTGATACCCAGGTCGATCTCCATGCGGTCCTTGGCCATGCCGATATTGGTTCGGTCCAGGAACGAGATGATGTATGCGAGTATCAACAACGGCATGAGTTTGCGGAAGTTGAGCTTGTTCATGGCTGCCACATAGGCCGGGTTGCCGGGCTTCAGCGAAGCGAGTGCTTTCATAGCTGTCCTTATGTCTGGTGCAGGGTGGCGACCATGCACACACGATTTTAGTGGGTAGGTGGGAGGGTGTGCGTTACAGCAGGATCGAGAGCGGATGTTCGATCCGCTCCTTGAACACGCCCATGAGCCGCGCGGCGACGGCGCCGTCGATGACGCGGTGGTCGGCCGACAGCGTGCACGTCATGACCGTGGCCACGGACAGCTCGCCGTCCGTCACCACGGGACGCGGTTCCGCAGCCCCGACGGCAAGGATCCCGGCCTGCGGCGGGTTCAGGATCGCGGAGAACTCCTTGGTGCCGAACATTCCGAGGTTCGAGACGGTGAAGGTTCCTCCGGCCAATTCCTCCGGTCGGATCTTGCCGGTTTGGGCGCGCAGCGCGTAGTCGGCGATCGTGGCAGAAAGTTCGGTGATCGAAGTGCTCTCAACGTGGCGTGCGATAGGCGTCAACAGCCCGGTCTCGGTCGCGATGGCCACCGAGATGTCGGCATGCCGGTGGCGAATGATCGCGTCCCCGTCCCAGGTGGCGTTCGCCTCGGGCACCTCGCTGAGGGCCAATGCCATCGCACGGACGACCAGGTCGTTGACCGTGATCTTGCGTGGTGCCCCTGCATTGATCTGCTTGCGAAGTCCCAGCAGCTCGTCCATGCGTACATCAACGGTGAGGTAGAAGTGCGGCACGGTGGTCTTGGATTCGGTCAGGCGCCGGGCAATGACCTGCCGCATACGGGTCAATTCGATGCGTTCGGTGCCCTCCGTCAGGGTATCGGGCTCCACTGCCGGCCGTTCGGGGGCCGGAAGCACCGTCTCGGGGGCGGTGCCCGCGGCGGCGGCTTCGACATCTTGGCGCAGGATGCGGCCGGACGGACCGGTTCCCACGAGCAGGCTAAGGTCCACTTCGAGCTCACGGGCCAGGCGGCGGGCCAACGGGGAGCTGAAAACCCGCCCGGCCGGTGCCCGATCCACGGGAATCGAGGGAGCCTGGGGAGCCGGGGCGGACGCAACAGGACCCGGTGCGCTGGCCGGGGCAGGCTCCGGCGCTGCGCCGGCGGCGGCCAACAACGCATCAATTGCCGCTTCGCCTTCACCTTCCGAGGCAATGACGGCGATCGGCGTGCCGACTTCGACGTTGATCCCGGGGTCGACCAGGAGGCGGGCCACTACACCGGCGGCATCGGCTTCCATTTCCACCGTGGCTTTTTCCGTCTCGACCTCGGCCAGTGGCTCGCCGATCCCTACTGTTTGGCCGACGGATTTGAGCCAGGCGGCGAGGAACGCCGAGTCGGCGTCGGCCACGATGGCCGGCATCTTCACAAGGGTTGCCATAAGAGCTGTTTCTCCAGTTCCGAGGGGGCCTAGCGGCCCAGGTTGGTGGCGGCGGTTGCCAGAGCTGCGTTGATTTCTTCGCGGCCGGTGAAGGCGGCGCGTTCCAGCACCTTGGAGATGCTCGGCGAGGACTCGGCACCTGTCACCCGCTGGACCGGGGAGTCGAGGTAGTCGAAGTAGCGGCGCTGGATCTCGTCGGAGAGCCAGTCCCCATAGGAGGTTCCCCGGGCGCCCTGTTCGACGATGAGCACGTTGTTGGTCTTCTTGATGCTCGTTCCGATGGTGTCCCAGTCGATGGATGCCCGGTCCAGCCAGCGCAGGTCGATGACCTCGGTGTCCAGCCGGGAGTCCTCGGCGGCAGCCAGCGCCGGAGCGACCATGGCCAGGTAGGTCAGCACGGTGATTTCGCTGCCTTCCCGGCGCACGGCGGCCCTGCCCAGTTCCAGCTGGTGGTCGAAGTCGGAGACCGGGGCCGTCCCAGTGGAGGAATAGAGGTCCACATGTTCGATGATGACCACCGGGTCGTTCAGGGCCAGCGCGGTGTTCATGGCCCCGACGTAGTCGAAGGGCGTTGAAGGGGCAACGATGAGCCACCCGGGCTGGGTCGCGAACACCCCGGCCGGATCCATCGAGTGCTGGGATCCGTACCCCGTGCCCATGGCCACCTTTGAGCGCAAGACCACCGGCATGGTTCCCTGGTCTCCGAACATGTGGCGGGACTTGCCGATCTGGTTGAACAGCTGATCTGCGGCAACCCACATGAAGTCGGCATACATGAACTCGATCACGGGCTTGTAACGCCCGTCCATGGCCATGCCGCCGGCAAGCCCGGTGAACGCATTCTCCGCGATGGGTGTTCCCAGCACCCGGTCCGGATGGGCGTCGAACAAACCCCGGGTGGCGCCGTTGGTGCCGCCCTTGAGCCGGTGCACGTCTTCGCCCAGGACCACGATAGATTCGTCTGCATCCATCCTCGCGCCCATGACGTCGGCGACCGCGTCGATGAAGCGGCGTTCGGCCAGCTCCCCGGTGAAGGTCTCTGCCTCGGCGGTGAGGGCGCCGGCCAATTCGCTTCCGTTGCCGCGGATTCCCACATCCACAAAGGATGGGTCGGGCCATAACTCGGGCCGGATACGTCGGCGTTCCCTTGCCGCGTCCGGGTCCCGTTCGGTCAATGCCGCCACGGCCTTGGCGCAGGCGGCGTCGATCACAGCGGTCATCGCGGAGATCGCTTCCTGGTCCATCAGTCCACGGCGCAGCAGTTCCCCGGCCACGCGCAAGATCGGGTCACGTTCACGCCACGCCTTTTCCTCCTCCTTTGACCGGTAGCCAAAGGCGCTTCCGGGGAACGGGCCGTTCTGGTGGAAGAAGCGGTAGACCTCGGCCTCGATAAGCGCCGGGCCATTGCCGGCGCGCATGTGCTCGGCGGCCTGTTTGGTGGCCAGATACACGGCCAGCGGATCCATGCCGTCCACACGCCAGGAGCGGATTCCAAAGCCCGGTCCGCGGCCGGAAAGCCGCGATTCACCGGTGACATCGGCGACGTGGGTGGAGACCGCGTAAAGATTGTTTTCAATGAAGAAAAGCAGTGGCAGTTTCCAGGCGGCGGCAAGATTCATGGTTTCCAGCGAAGAGCCGATATTCGTGGCCCCATCGCCGAAGTAGGTTGCCGTAAGGTCACTGGAGCCGGCCCCTGCGTCCGCGTGGCGCTGCGCCCAGGCGTTGCCCGCGGCCAGCGGGACTCCACCACCGACGATCGCGTTGGTTCCCAGGGCACCCGCTTCCAGCCACTGCAGGTGCATGGAACCGCCGCGGCCGCGACTGAAACCTTGCTCCAGTCCGAGGATTTCGGCCAACGTGCGCTGGAGCAGTTTCTGCAGTTCCGGAGAAACGGGCTTTTTCGGATCCATGCGGCCGCCGTCTTCGCGGGCCAGGTAGGCCATCGCCTTGGCCAGGAACTGGTGGTGTCCGCGGTGCGTGCCGTTGACCCCGTCGCCCGGGCGCATGTCGATGGCAGAGCCCACGGCCCCGCCTTCCTGGCCAATGCTCGAGTGGGCCGGTCCGTGGACCAGGCCGGCACCGGCGAGATCCAGCACCGCCTCTTCGAAGGACCTGATCACCTGCATCTGCACCAGCATGGTGCTCAGCAGCCCGGGATCGGCGGCGTCCCAGTCCGCCGCCGTGGTCGAAAGTTCAACCCAATCCACATTCGGGGTCAGTGGGCGTTCTTCTGGCATGGTGATTTCTCCGCTGGGTTTTGCCCGCCGGCACCGGCAGGTCTGATTCGTCAAGACGTGATGTCCGTCTCGGTGGTCCAATGTATCCACAGATTGGATCCAATGCAAGCCAAAAAGACATCGAACTCACATTTTTGTGTAAGAATAATTAGCGAATGGATCCAAACATTGAGTCAGGGTCCGCCATCCCATCCGCTTTTCGGCAGGAGTTAACAACCATGGCATCCCCTCCAGCAACCGCACCCGTAGCGGTGGTAACCGGCGGCGGCGCAGGCATCGGCCTGGCTTTCGCCGAACGTTGGATCGACGGTGGCGGACGCGTCGTGCTGCTCGATGTATCCCCCGTCCACCTTCGGTCCGCGGTCGACCGGCTCGGGCCGGAGCATGCGCGGGCCATCGAAGTCGATGTCACCAACGACCGGGAAGTCGTGGCCGCCTTCGGCTCAATCGCTGACACCGAAGGGTCGCTCGATGCCCTGGTGAACTCCGCCGGGCTCTCTCGCCCGGCGCCCAGCCACCAGGTCGACCCCGCATCGTTCAACCGGGTTCTGGACATCAATCTCACCGGCACCCTGCGCGCCTGCCAACAGGCATTCCCACTGCTCGCGGCCTCGCCGCACGGGGCCATAGTCAACCTTGCCTCGGTCGCCGCGCACTCGGGCATGCCCGGGCGGGCCAGCTACACCACTTCCAAGGCCGGTGTCGGCGGGCTGACCCGTACATTGGCCGTGGAATGGGCACCCCACGGCATCCGCGTCAACGCCGTGGGACCCGGCTACGTCCGCACGAACCTGACCGACACTCAAATCGAGTCGGGGCTGCTGGATTCGGCCCCCATCGAAAAGCGCACCCCGCTGGGCCGATTTGCCGAGCCACAAGAAATCGCCGAGGTCATCAACTTCCTCGCATCCCCTGCCGCCTCATACGTCACAGGTCATCTGATGATGGTCGACGGCGGCCTGACCATCGACGGGAACTGGTACGAATGAGCACCCCAACCTACGACTTCGCCAACAAGACGGTCCTGATCACCGGGGCGACCGGCGGCATCGGCCGTGAGATCTGCCGCCTGTTCGCCGATTCCGCGGCCAATCTGGTCTTGCTGGACCTGGCCCCGGGGCCACTGGCCGCGCTGGCAATGGAACTCGGCGCCCCGGAGCGCGTGGCAACACTGGCCGGAAACGCCTCCGAGCAATCGACCATCGATGAGGCCTTGTCCCTGGCAGCGGAACGTTTCGGCGCGGTGGACGTGCTGGTGCCGGTGGCTGGAATCTACCCGGAGTCCGCCGTCACCGAAACCAGCGATGAGCTGTGGCGCCAAGTCATGGACATCAATCTGGACGGGATCTTCCGGCTACTGCGGTCCGCGGCCCCAGTGATGAACGACGGCGGCTCCATCGTGAACTTCGCTTCCGTGGCAGGGCACCGCGGCAGCAAGAACCACGCGCACTACGCGGCGAGTAAGGCCGGAGTCATCGCCCTGACCCGTTCCCTCGCCCATGAACTTGGGCATCGAAACATCCGCGTCAACGCGGTTTCCCCGGGCACGATTTCCACTCCGATGGTCCAGGCCCTGGTGGCCGAACGCGGCGAATCAATGCTCGATGGGACCCCGCTGCACCGATTCGGCCGCGCCGAAGAGGTCGCCCAAGCCGCCGTGTTCCTGGCCAGCGAAGGTGCAAGTTTCATCAACGGGGAGACCCTTCACGTCAACGGCGGCCTTTTCATGGCTGGCTGATGCCGCCGGCGGGAGGCCGCAATTCAGCCCGAACGCCTCCCACGCCATATGATGAATCCGGATCAGACGAGAATGAGGTCATTTGTTGAAAAAGTCCGCTAGCCTGCGCATTGCGGCGGCACTGCGCCAGGAAATCCTGGATGGCACGCGCAAACCCGGCGAACGCATCTTGCAGGAACTGTTGGCCGAGGAATTCGGTGCCAGCCGTCTGCCGGTGCGAGAAGCCCTGCGCATGCTCGAATCGGATGGACTAGTCACCTTGGTGGCCAACACCGGCGCATGGGTCACCGCCATGGACTTGGCCGAATGCACCGAAACGTACCTGATCCGCGAACGACTCGATTCACTTTTGCTCTCACGCGCCGTTGCCAAGTACACCGAAGCGGATATTGCCCATCTTCAACGGCTTCTGCAGGCCATTGAGGACGCAACGGATGTGACTGGTTATCTGGCTGCCGACCGCGAATTCCATTTGGAAAGCTACAAACCTGCGCACATGGACAACCTCTATTCCATGGTGAAACGCATGTGGGACACCACCGAGCACTACCGCCGCGCATACTCCCAAATCATCGGCTGGGAGGGGCTGCAAATCACCCATTCGGAGCACAAGCTTCTCTTCGAGGCCTTCAAGCATCGGGACGCCGAGGACGCCGAACGCCTGATGTTCTCGCATCTCCGCCGCACCCGACTGGAACTGGCCCGCCACCCCGAAGTCTTTGAACCCCCGGCCAGCTGATACTTGTTCAAGCAGGGCGGCCGTCTGTCACGCTCCGTGGCGAACAACTCCCTGAAGCATATTCTGCATGGTTACGATAAGTGGTCCGCAACGAAAACGTATCCGAGGTAGCCTGTGGAAACCATCGCAGCACGGCATCGCCGGCTTCTTGCCTGCGCCAGCAGGTACTTGAGGACGGATCGCACCCTTGGGCGGACGTTTCATGTCCAAACACCGCGTCACCGCGGCGGGCCGAGGACATTGTTCCGGGTTCACCAGGTGTCGTACGGGTAGGGGCTGGCCGGCGGCCCGGTCGGCCTCATCAACCTCCGGAAGACACCGATTGGCTTTCCCACGTGCAGCACCGGTCCGGCGCTGCACGGCCCTGAATCCCGCTTGGACTTTCCCGCGCGCTCAGGCCTCGCCATCACCTTCGGGCGATTCGAACTGGTTGCCGCCTGATCCTGTTCAACATCGCCCGTGGGTACCTCTTGCGACAGCGAACCACCGGTTGGGTGGGTCAGGCGTTCTTTCGCTGGATGGCCGTCACCGCTGCCATGGATAGCAGCAAGCCCACCAGGGCCACGGCTAGAAGCCCGTTGAATCCCACGCTGGACTCGATCAGTGTGCCACCCAGCACCGGGCCGATGGCAAACCCCGTACCGATGACCAAGTTGACGGCGATCATGATGTTTCCGCTGCCCAAATCCGACAAGGTCGAGAGCAGATAGGGCAGGATGAACGTCCAGGCGAACTTGAAGATGACAGCGGCCATGGCAAACCGGATGAGTCCCGGGGTGCCGAACAAGAGGCCAACGCTCAAACCCATCCCCAGGTAACCGACGAGCAGGAATGACCGACGCCGCGGGGACTCGCCGAGAATGGTCGCTACCAATGCGGAGGCGATTCCCGCCACGGTTGCGAGGGAAAGCACCAGGCTGGAGGCGGACAGCCCGATGCCGGCGGCGGCGGAGATCTGCGCGATGAACGTCCATACGCCGGAGAGCGCAACGTAGAACAGCAAGACGGCGGCCAGGCCCAGGGCCAACCGGATCGCCGGGGCCTTGGCCTTGGGCTCTGCGGTGACTGTCCCGCCTTCTGCTGCCATTTCCGTTCGAGGTGTGGTCCGCAGGGCGTCGCCCTCGATGCACCGAACGGCCAGCAGGCAAAGTGCGGCCAGTACCGCCAGGGTCCAGTAGATGGCCGAGACCCCGGTGGAGGCAAACACCAGCGGGAACAGCGCCAAGATCAACGCACCCATCGCCAGCTGGGCGACCACAAAGACCCCGAAGGCCCGGCTCGGGTTCGAAGCCTTGCCGCTGAGTGCCAAGAGGATGACCATGATCGACCCGGAGGCGAGCGAAGTGACGAACCGGGCAGCCATCAGGGTCGCAAAGCTATCCATGAGGCCCGAAGCAATATTCCCCGCGATGACCAAACTCGTAAACAAATACGTGGCCGTGCGCAGGTTCATCCTCCGCATCCACAGGTATGCCGGCAATGATGCCAGGCTGAAGGATGCAAGTTCCAAGGAGAACAGGGAGCCAAGCTCCATGGGTGTCACGCCGTAGCGCTCGACCAGCTTGCCGGCGATGACCGGGGCTATGAGCAGAACCGTGTTGAGTACGGCCGAAAAGACGCCGATGTAGATGTAGATGCCTCGGTCGGCCTTCGCTTGCAGGCCAACACTTGCGAGTGATGTTGCCATGATCTTGTCCTATTTTCGTGAGGGGCGTTTGGGGTCGATATCGAGGTTCACTTCAAAACCAGGGAATTGGCCTCGGCATCATCGGGGGCCAAGGTGGCGTGGTCGTAGACTTTTCGTCCTTCAAAGAACGTCTGCTTGACCTGGGTCCGGTGGATCTCCCCCGGGGCGATGGCGAAGAGGTCCTGGTCCACCACGATGAAGTCGGCGGACAACCCGGGACGGATCATCCCCGTTGTATCGGCCAGTCCCATGGCCGCTGCCGGGTTGCGGGTGAAGGCCGCGATTGCGTCCGCAACGCTGATTCTTTGGGTTTCATTCAGCACGCCCTCGATGCTCGGGTCCGGGTGGCGCCTGGTGACAAGGGTTTCAAGTCCGACCCACGGATCCGGGGTTGGAAGTGCGCACGGCCAATCCGAACCGGCGGCCAGAATGGCGCCGGCCTCAATCAAGTCCTTGGTGGGCCAGCTGCTGTTGACGGTGTCTTCCGGGATCTGCTTGGCGACGCTGTTCTGGATCACCGAGGGATACCAGATGTAGGGAGAGGCATCCGCCACCACCTGCAACTCCGCGAACCGGCCAATATCCTCGGGCGCGATGAACTCCACATGGGCGATCTGGAAAATCGGGCCGAAACCGTGCCGGCGGCGAACCTCTGCCACGGCATCCAGCGCCAGGCGTACCGCGGCATCACCCGTGGCGTGCAACTTGCCGCCGTAACCGCGCCGATAGCAGAGTTCGAGAGTCTCCACCAGGTCGTCCAGGTTCCACAAGGGGGAACCGACGAAGTCGGAATCGTCGTGGCCGTGGTGGCAGATGTACGGTCGCAGCATGGCGGAGGTACGGGTCATGGGGATGCCGTCGAGAACAAACTTCACGAAGTCCGGGCGCACATGGGTGCTGCGGTGGGCATCGGCAATGTCGAAAAGCTCCTCCCCCACCACTCCGGCTTCAATGAAGTCGCGTGCGGGCATGGAACCGACCACCCAGGCCGTGACCTTGTCCTCGCCTTCCAGCGCCTTGAGCGCTTTCCATGAATACGCCATGGTTGCGGCGTCCTGCACCGAGGTGATGCCATATGAATTAAGCGTGCGCAGCGCGGTCTGCAGCGAGACCTTGTTGCGTGCCTCGGGATCTGCCACGGCCTCATCTGCCGCCGCTTCCGCAACAGCCGACGCAAGTTCCTGAAGTACGCCGGTCAGGGTCCCGGATTCATCCCGCACATAGGTTCCGCCCTCGGGATCCGGCGTCTGCGGACCAACGCCCATCAATTCAAGTGCCCGCGAATTGACCCATCGGTTGTGCATGGAGTCATCCCGGAGCAGCACCGGCCGGCCTCCCGCTGCGGCATCGAGTTCCGCCAGGTCGGCGGTGTTGCCGACCTCGTCCATGATGGTGGCGCCGACGATTCCGCCGGTGATCCACTGGTCCGCGCCTAACTTTGCGCCCCAGGTTCGGACCTTTTCAAAGATGGCTTCCTTTGAATCCGTGGGAAGAATCGGCAGGTCCCATGCGGCCTGTCCTCCCCCGAGCCCCAGGTGCGAGTGCCCGTCGCTGAATCCCGGCAGGACAAGTTCACCATCGAGCTCGAGGATTTCCGTGTGGCGACCCGCTAGTGCCTGGACCTCGTGCGCGGTGCCGACGGCGATGATTCTTCCGTCCGCAATGGCGAAGGCCTCGGCCCACTCGCGCGTGGGGTCGCTGGTATAGATCTTGCCGCCGGTGACGATCAAATCGGCGTACGGGAATTCTGTCATGGTAACTCCTCGTTGTGTCTTGTTTGCTGATTCATCCATGCCGTGAGGCATTGCTTGATTCGGGCCGGAGGGACAGCTGGATGCCCGGTTTGGCAACGTTCACGACCAAAGGTCCAGCGGTGTTGTTCAGGCGGGGAACGACGAGCGGCCGGCGTACCCGAAATCGGACAGCAGGTTCACGCCGTTGATGGCACGCGAGTGCGCAGAGGCCAGGTAGCCCACGGTCCAGGCGATGTCCGCTCCGCTCTGAACGGGGTAGCCGGCGTCGTCAAAGGAATCCATACCCAGTCCCCTCCGTGCCATGGGCGTGTCAACGATCGACGGGCAAACGCTGTTGACCCGGATTCCGTGGGCGTCAAAGAGCTCAACGGCCAGTGCCCGCGTCAGCTGCACCAGGGCTCCCTTGGATGCGTTGTACGCCAGCATGCCGGGCACCGAAACGAAGCCCGAATCGGACCCCACGATCACGACGCTGGCCGAGGCGGACAGCTTCAGGTGCGGCAAGGCGTGTTTGACGGCCAGGAACGTCCCAACCACGTTGACGTCGAGCACTTCGCGGAACGATGCCGCCGTGATTTCCTCGCACGCGGTGCCCATTTCTCCGTCGGTTCCGGCCGAGGCGACGACGAGGTCGATGCCGCCGAGTTGTTCGGCGAGCGCCTCGAACGCCGCGTGAACCTCGCCTTCATCACTCACGTCCGCTCGTGCCACGGCCAGCTGGTGCGGCGATGTCGGCGCCAATTCCTTCGCGGCATGCTCCAGTTTCGCCAGGTCGCGCCCGATGATGCCGACGCTGGCCGAATTGTCGAGGAAGTACCTTGCCACGGCCAGTCCGATGCCGGAGGAACCGCCGGTGATCACCACCCGCTGCGGCATGCCCAAGTGGTCAGGTGCGTTCATGGTCTCCAGGTTTCCTCTCGGTCCGTCCAGGGCGCCGTCCCGGTCTGAACGGCGTGAAGCGAATCTACAGATGTGACGCAGGCCATGTGAATAGCGTTCCGAATAGTAGAATCGGATTCTGGAAACCAGAACGCTATTCCGCCCCGGGCCTTGCACTGCGAGTATTGGTTCCAGATTCCAAGTCCAGTCCGAGAGGACACCGTTGAAAGGACCCCCATGTCCAAGCTGTCCCGCGAAGAGGCGCTTTCACTGGCCCGGCGTGCCCTGCCGTCCTTCGCCATCGCAGGCGATGCGGAAATCGCGTTTGTGAAGCACCGGGAGAACGTCGTATTCCGTGTTGCGGATCCCCGAGGGTGCTATGCGCTGCGGATCCATCGCCACGGGCACCGCACCGATGAGCAGGTGCGGACGGAGAATGCGTATGTGGTTGCCCTGCATGAAACGGGCTTCCCCGTCCCTGAAATCATTCGTTCCCGGGACGGGGACCTGTTTGCCGTCGTACGGGACGACCAGGGCACGGCTCATCAAGTCGATGTCCAGTGGTGGGTCCAGGACTCGACTCCGCTGGGCAATGCCGACCATGCACTGGTTGGCCAGGACAATCCCGACGTCGGGATCTTTGAACAACTCGGGGATCTCTGCGGACGCTTCCACCGGGTCTCCCGACAGATCGGTCGAATCCACGGCTATTCGCGTGACCCCTGGGATGCCGACGCGCTGGTGGGTCCGTCCCCGCTCTGGGGGGATCCACGCGGGCTGGCCGGTTCCGCCGCGGACCGCGCCCTGATCGAATCGGCCATGGACTCGATTCGCCGGGTGCTGGCAAACCTCGGTACCGGCTCCGAGGTCTATGGAGTGATCCATTCCGACTTCAGCCCGGAGAATGTCCTCACCGTACGGGGCGACCTCACGCTGATCGACTTCGACGACTTCGGTGAGGGCTGGTGGCTCTTTGACATCGCGACGGTGCTCTTTTGGTACCACCGTCATCCGCGGGCCCAGGAATACAAGGGCGCCCTTCTGGCTGCCTACGAAAGGCACATGGAAATCCCCGAGACCGCACGGGCGGCACTCGATGCGCTCGTTCTCGCCCGGGGGCTCACCTACCTCGGCTGGGCATCCGACCGGCCCGAGGTCGAGACCAGTGCGTTCCTGCGCGCCGAAGCACTCCCTGCCGTTCTGGAGCTTTGCCGCAAGTTCCTCGACGCGTCCACCCATACGAAGGAGACTCCCATGACCGACCGCGACAGCGAGCTGCTCGCTCGACGTGCGAAGACCATCGGCCCCTACTCGCCGCTCTTCTACGACCGGCCCCGACACTTTGTTGCCGGCGAAAGGGTTTGGTTGACGGATGCCGACGGACAGCGGTACCTCGACGCCTACAACAACGTCCCGCAGGTGGGACACGCGAATCCGCGGGTTGCCGACGCGGTTTCCCGACAGCTCAGCACCTACAACGTCCACACCCGCTACCTCAGTGAGCCGGTCATCGACTACGCCGAGGAATTGCTGGCCACCTTTGACGAACCGCTGGACCGGGTGTACTTCACCAATAGCGGTTCGGAGGCCAACGAACTCGCACTGCGCATTGCCCGGCACCGGACGGGCCGCAGCGGCGTGATCGTCACCGACCACAGCTACCACGGCAATACGATCTCCCTTGCCGCACTCACCACCGGGCTACCGGTCTCCGAACCCTTCGGAGAACACGTGCGGGTCATCTCCATCCCGGATCTCGACTCGGAGCAGGCCGCGGATCCGGACCAACTGCTTGGGCGGGCCTTCGCCCAGGTCGACGCCGCCATTGCCTCACTCCAGGAAGACGGACACGGACTTGCGGCCCTGCTGATCGAACCTGCCTTCTCCACGGAGGGGCTGCCCCGCCTGCCGGAGCCTTACCTTGCCGGGCTCACCGAACGCATCCACGCCGCCGGTGGCCTGGTCATCTCCGATGAGGTCCAGGTCGGCCTCGGACGCCTGGGCGATGTCTGGTGGGGACACCAGGCAACCGGAATCAACCCTGATCTGGTTACCTTGGGCAAGCCCCTGGGCAATGGCTACCCCATGGGCGGGGTCATCACCAGCGAGGAAGTGCTGGATGATTTCAGCAGCGCCAACCTGTACTTCAACACGTTCGCGGGAACTCCAGCGGCAGCGGCTTCCGGCCGAGCCGTGCTGGGCGAGATCAAGGATCGAGACCTGGTGTCCCGCACCGGGGACCTTGGCCGCCATGTGGAAGCGCGCCTCGGCGCAATCGCAGCGAAGCACAAGAACGTTGGGGCAGCCAAGGGACGTGGCTTGTTCTTCGGGCTGGCCCTCGTCGATGAGCGGGGCCAAGCCAATGCCCCGTTGGCCAAGAACATTGTCGAGGCGCTGCTGCGCGAGAACATCCTGATCAGCCGAATTGGCCCGCACGACAACGTGCTCAAGATCCGTCCGCCATTGGTCATTGAAAAGAACGAGCTCGATTCTGTCATCGATGCCCTCGAAGCTGCGCTGCATGCCGAGGCTCCGGAAGGGGTGGAACGAGTATGAGCGTGGCAACGGATTCTTCGTCGACCAGTGAAGTGCCGGCGAGCGATGGGCTCGATTCCGCATCGGACGAGCCGGCAATCCCGCTCAGAGCGCGCCAGCAAATGCGGACCCGTCGAGACCTGGTCCGGGCGGTCATTGGGATCATCAGTGTCGGTGGGCTCGACGCGGCAACCATCGAGCGCATCACCAAACGTGCAGGAACCTCGCGCGCCACCTTGTACGCGCACTTCCCTGCGGGCAGAACGGCACTCATCGCCGAAACCTACCAAGTGGTGGGTCACGACCTGATCATCGATGCCGAACGGGACGCCGCGCAGCAGACGGAATGGATCGAGCAGCTCTGTGCCTACCCGCGGGCCATGCTGAAGCTGGCCACCACGAGGGAACTGGGCCTGTTCTACAACGTTTCGGGTCCACAACTGGTTGGCATGCAACGAAGAGGCGTTGGCTCGCAGCGCACCTTGAATGCGCTCGTCGAAGGGCTGGGCCGCGCCCAGGAGGCCGGCGACATTGCACCCCACATTGATGTGGAGGCGATTGCCGCGTTGCTTGTCGGTGCGATTCGCGAGGCCGGAATCGATGCTTCTCGCGATCCTTCGACGGCCGAGCGCCGGCTCACCGCGTTCCGACAACTCCTGGAAGCCATCGCCCGCCGCTGACGTTGCCGTCGGCCGGACATCGACCATCGGACCGGCTGAATCGGCAGCGCCTTCGGTGGTTGCGCAGCCCCAAACGATGTCCTGCCTGCCGGCGGCGTCGAGTGCTGGCTGAACGTCAAGAATGCATGCCTCCGTGTGAAGGGCCCGGCACCAGCATTCACCTCTTGCGCCGCACGAGTGCAAAGGCTGCAGGGCGACACCGTCGCCCCTGCAGCCTTTGCGGCTCCCGATCATGACACTACCTGGTGCCTTCCGAACGATCCGCCTCCGATCTGGGTCTTCATAAATGGCGTCTGGGCTCGCATACTGGGTTGACGAGGCCGCCTCGGTGACGGGGCGGAATGCTGGACACGTCAACCCAGGAGTCCTTCATGAACGCCAAAGACAAATCGCAATCAATCATGCGGCGGAAGCCGATCGAAGAAATCGACGAGGAGAACAAACACAGCGGCCTGCACAGATCCCTCGGGCTCTGGCAACTGACCGCGATCGGCGTCGGCGGCATCATCGGCGTCGGCATCTTCTCCCTCGCCGGCCTGGTGGCCCACGGCAGCGCCACCGAACCCGGCGTCGGCCCCGCCGTCCTGATCTCCTTCCTCATCGCCGGACTGGCCTCCGCCGCCGCGGCACTCTCCTACGCCGAATTCGCCGGCATGATCCCCCGCGCCGGCTCCGCCTACACCTACGGCTACGTGGCCCTCGGAGAAATCATCGGCTGGTTCATCGGCTGGGACCTGCTCCTGGAATACATCGCCATCGTCGCGGTCGTGGCCATCGGCATCTCCGGATACTTCTCCGCCTTCCTCGCCGGCATCGGCATCAACATGCCCGACTGGGCCGCCTCCACCGCCGACGAAGGCAGGGGCGGTGTCGTCAACATCCCCGCCATCGCCGTCTGCATCCTGGTGACGTGGATCCTCTCCCGCGGCACCCGCACCTTCGGACGCTTCGAACTGGTGGCCGTCGCCATCAAGGTCGTGTTGATCCTGTTCATCATCGGGCTGGGCATCTTCTACATCAACACCCAGAACTACGACCCGTTCATGCCCTCCGGATTCGGCCCCGTGGTGGCCGGCGCCGCAACCGTTTTCTTCGCGGTCTTCGGCTACGACGCCATGAGCACCGCGGCCGAGGAATCCACCGACGGCAAGAAGCACATGCCCAAGGCGATCATCTTCTCCCTGGTCATCGCCATGCTGCTCTACGTCGCTGCCACCCTGGTGCTCACCGGCATGCAGAACTACCGGGACATCGACCCCACCGCCGGCTTCGCCTCCGCATTCAACGGCGTCGGGCTTCCGGTCATCGCCACGATCATCTCCGTGTTCGCGGTCCTGTCCATCCTCACCGTGATGCTGACCTTCCTGCTCGGCGTCACCCGCGTCTGGTTCTCCATGAGCCGCGACGGGCTCCTGCCGGGCTGGTTCTCCAAGACCGACCGCCACGGCACCCCGCAGCGCGTCACCTGGATCGCCGGCATCGCCTCCGCCTTCCTGGCCGGCGTCTTCCCCATCAAGGCCGTCGCGGACCTGACCAACATCGGCATCCTGGCAGCCTTCGTGGTGGTCTGCTTCTCCGTCATCGTCTTCCGCTACAAGAAGCCCGACGCCCACCGGACCTTCCGGCTCCCCTTCATGCCGGTCGTCCCGGCGTTCGGTGTGCTGGCCTCCGGGTTCCTGATGCTGCAGCTCCACTGGGAGACGTGGCTAAGGTTCACGGTCTGGCTGGTGGTCGGCCTGGCCATCTACTTCTTCTACGGCCGCAAGCACTCGCTGATGAATCCGGACAGCCCGCGGCACGACGAGCGCGTGGAGGTGCCTCACGGGGACACCTAAGACCTCATTCGTGCCAATTTCGCGCCCCGCGTCGGGGCACTATATTGCTCATTGCATCAGAGCGCCTAGCGGTTCTGAGCGTGCTGGCGAGAGGAATTATGCAGCTGAAGTCACCCGTTAGCCGACGGTGGATTCGGCGACTCCCAGTACCTTTCGAATTGGTCGGCAACCAAAGGCCAGATTGTCCGTCGCCCATCTTCAACGGAGCCAAGCTTACCGGCCAGGGGTGGAAAGACGACGAAATCGTGGGGGATAATTCTGCCCGCTCTGTCTTGCCGACCCAAAGGATCGGGGAAACGAAGTGCCACCTTCGCGCCCAAGCGGCGGCAGACTTCCTGCACGTCCCCGACACCCGAGAAGGCAGCTTCGTATGCCAGGAGTGGATCCTCAATCCCCCCGTCTTTGAGAAACCGGAAACCCCAAGTCCGCCCACGAGTGGCCCAGATGAGGCTCATTTAAGGCTCTTGAGAAAGATTTGATCAGCTTCGCCTTTGTCCAAGTCCATCCGAAAACCGGTCAACGTGGCTGTCATGTAGTCGCTTTTGGCTATCGCTTCGGCGTTGGCCTCCCTGAGCTTGTCCCCGGCCAATTGGGCCGCAGCATCCAAGACTTCCTTCGAGAGAATGAACCCAGCAAGCTTCAGTAGAGCGCCTACTGGGCCAGGCGGATTCAACTGTCTTCCGATCAGCGCGGCGGCCAAAGCTCCTGCACCCCTCAGCAGATTCTCAGCCACTTGGCCAGGGATAATCTTTGCCTTTGCCCACCTGACGTGCCGCTCGAATGGCAATATGGCGGCCAGCGGCAGGATCAACTCCAACCCAACACGCTTAGTCACCTCAATCTCGTCCGCGCCGAACTTCGCTGAGGAAAGCAGCACAAAGTCCTCACCAACTGACAGCGCCGCGCTACCTTCCACTAGCCCAGCTAGCACCTCACGCAATTCATTTATGTCATCGCCGGCCTTCTCAATAAGCAGGTCCCTGAAGTTAAACACGTCAAGGTCGGGCAGCAGATCGGACTTTGACAGGGCCATAATCCAGATACGCGGAAACTCGACGAGAGGTTTGCCTTCGTCCAACAGCTCATCCTTTAGCGACAGAAGTCCATTGCGGAAATTGGACAGCAACGACTTCAGGTACCGGTCCTCCTCTCCGGCGTTATCCAGCAGTCGCTGGCTGTCCACTAGGAGAAGAGCAACATCAGAACCCAGCAAAGACTTGAACGCGTCAACCCTGCGCTGTGCTTCCTCTGGACCGCTCACATCCTCCTCAAACCACTCCCCCGGATAGTCGTGCCAAACTAGGCGCAAGGCGTCGAAAGGTGCGGCCTTCATAGCTTTGGCATCAGAGCCGTCCTTCAGCTTGACTGAGAAAGAGTAGGACGTGGCGGAGAAACGGGTGGGCGCGGGCAGCCGTGCTGAGTTTCTCATACCGAGGTAATTCCGATGCAGGCGATTGCCCTGGCCAGTTTCATCCGCCACGACACGAATCAGACTGTCCTTTAGGTACTGAGGCTCCTGCTTGGATCCGTAGAACGAGGAAATCATGACGGTCTTGCCACTGCCGCTCTCACCGAAAACGGCGATGTGCTGCTCCAGTGCTCTCTTCAATTGCATATTGGAAGCTTACGCGAGTCGACATTCTGCAACCCTTCCACCGCGCCAATCGCAGCGACCGTCATGTCACTGTCCGATTCCTCTCGAGAACCAAGCTACCTCCGATTCCAGTACCCGCCTGGCTTGTCCTTTGCGCGTCAGCCTTGGCTACACATCAGTAACCTCAGCCCTCTGCAGGAAGTGCCGTGTCGACGGCATTCCCTGCCGAGATCTGGCGCTTGACCTGATCAAGCTCTTCTTTGAGCAGGTCAACGGTGGCACGGTAATTTTGGAAGTCCCTCGCTCGGCGCCTGGCCATGGAGATGCTTATGATGGCGGCCACAATAGCAAGCAGCAATGACACCAGCAGGGCCCAGCCTGACGCGGCCAGGAACTCCATCGCTACGGGGAGTACGTTCTTGAATGCCAGAAAATCGTTCCCCACGCCGACCATTCCGTTGAGGGTGGAGTCCAGGGGGCCCAAATACTGTCCCACGATCGGCGTCTCGGCAAACGACGGAGCGCTCAGCGGTAGTTCTCCCCCTGCGGACCAGCGCGAATCACGGAAATGATTCAGGATATGTATCCCGGCAACCGCATTGAGGGCCGCGAAGAGTAGGACGGCCCCAAGCACAGTCCAATGAAGACTGCGCGGACGGAAGCAGCCGAGAAGCACGAAGCCGATGGGCACAGCCCAAGAAAAGATGCGGAATTGGTCGACGCTCACGCTGCCCAGTAGTTCCAAGGTATCCCCAGCCCCTGACAATGGAAATTAAAGCTTGTTACGTTTCCAAGCGAGCCTAACCCAATCACCCCGGGAGTGCCGCGAGGGTTACAGGCGAAAAGCTCCAGCTAGAATCCGCAAGTCGAAAATCCGCGAATTCCAACGTTCGCGGCGGCGATCTGACCAGTGGGCCCTGGCGGGGGTAGGCAGCTGTCGTGTGCCCGCCTAGGGTGGGAAGTGGACGAAAGGAGCACATCATGAAGAAAATCCTCATGGTTCTGACTAGCGTTTCCGAGATCGGCGATACGGGAGAGACGACCGGCTACAACGTGGCCGAGGCTGCACATCCTTGGAAGGTCTTCAAGGATTCCGGGCATTTCGTCGACTTCGCGTCCATCCAGGGCGGCCAGCCTCCGCGCGACAAGGTGGACCCGGAAGATCCCATCCAAGTTGCCTTCACCCAGGACGAGACCACGCGCGCCGGCCTTTACAACACAGCCCGCGTCGCCGTCGTCGATCCCGGCCAATACGACGCCGTGTACCTCGTGGGAGGCCACGGCACCATGTGGGACTTCCCGGACAACGAAGGCCTACAGAACCTGGTGGCCAGTGTCTATGACGCCGGCGGCGTGGTGGGCGCGGTATGCCACGGACCTGCAGGCCTGGTGAACGTGGAACTGGCGAACGGGTTCCGCCTCGTCGAGGGCCGGAGGGTGGCGGCCTTCACCAACGACGAGGAGGTTGCCGTCGGGAAGGACAAGGTCATTCCATTCTTCCTGGCGGACCGTCTGGAAGAACAGGGCGCCACCCACGTGCCCGCGAAGGACTTCACGGAAAACGTCGTGGTGGACGAACGCCTGGTGACTGGCCAGAACCCCGCCTCCGCCGCCCGCGTGGCCAAGGAAATGGAGAAGCTCCTGGCCGAGGTCATCCACCAGGAAAAGGCCGAGGAGCACGATGAGGCCGAGGCCCTGCGCGCCGAGAAGGACGCCGAAAAGGCGGCAAAGAAGGCAGCAGAAGCACACACCGAGCACTGATATCGACATCACGCTGGAACTGGTGGCCGCTCCGTCGACGGGGTGGCCGCCAATCGTCGTTCCCGGCACGCTTGCGTATCGGGTTACCGGGAGTGTCGGCCGCTGTTTTCAGGTTTCGTCGTCGTTGTCGTTCCGAGGTTGAACCAGTGCGTCTCGAGAATAGCTGCGCCGAGGCGTGGGAATCGACCGGCATTCCCGGCTCCCAACGTCGTTGGGGATACCCGTACGCCGATCGGCCAACGGACACCTGAACGGCTTCGATGCCCCAACCTCATGTCTGCGGTTTCAGTCTTGCGTGACGTTCAGCGAGAACTCAATGAAACCGGAATCCTCCACGGCGACGAACCCCAAGTTCGGTGCCTCGACTCCGAATTCCGCCCAGGTCATGGGGATTTGGCCGACCAGCTGAGCTGAACCATCGACGAATGCACCCTGCACCGTGGCGTCGACAGGCACGGTCTTGCCGTTCAGCGTGAGGTCGCCCTTGATCGAGAAAGTCTGGGTGTCACCCTCGAGTGTCGCAGCCACGTCAACGGGGTCGGTGAGCGTGAAGCTCGCCTCGGGGAATTGCGACGTGTCAATGGCCGAGGTGCGGAAGTACTGATCGCGTCGATCCGAGTCCGTGGTGATGGTGTCCACCTTCAGCGTGAGATCCGCTGCCGTGAGCTCATCGTCCTCGACGGTCAACGAACCACTGACGTCTTCGGTGCGGCCGGTGACGGTCACGTCGGCACCGTTGAGGACCTCGTCCAGACGGTAGCCTGCGAAGGATCCGGAACCGATGGTCCACGTTCCTGCGCGGTCCGTGGAAGCCGATGCTTCCCCGGCCTCCCCCGCATCGCTCGACGCCTCACCGCTTGGCGTTGCCGACAGCGTCGGCACATCCTCGGCTTGGGCGGAGACGTTGGCGGCATAGATTCGGCTGCCCATGAACACACCTGCAACGATCATTGCCACCGCAATGGCGATGAACCAGATCAGTCGTTTGTTCTTAGGGCGGGCCGGTGCCTGCTGGTCGGTCATGGGGTCTCCCGATCGATCGCGCCGTCCTTCGGCGAACTTTTACTTGACCCTTAAATTATTGCATCGCGGGCAGCGCCTCATGCCGAATCGAGCGGTTGCCCGCAGACTTCACCACGAACGCACAGGCCACGAACAGAGAAGATTTAGCCCCGTCGACGGAATGGCATCCGGCGGCGGCGCTCTTCCTTGCTTAGGTCGTTACCGAGATAATCGAAGTTTTTGGAATCGTCGCCGTTTTATTCTTTGCGGTCACCGTTCGGGCGGTCGAGCACATGCACTGTTATCTCCGGCAGCTCATACGGTTGATGACCATTGTTGTTCTTGTCATTCTCAGGCGTGGCATCAAACCCATTTCCCGTGCAGGACAGGCTACCGGGTCGAAATCGGTCGATCGTCGATTTGGATTGTCCCTGACGGACACAGATATTCGGCCTCCCTCACGGAATTCCATTCGGACTCGGACGGGTGCTGGTCCAGGAGTTCCACGAAACCACCGCTCTCCTCGCGATTCCGAAAAACCGCGGGAGCGACAAGACCACAGTTGCCCGAGGCGACGCACGTTGCGTGGTGTGTTGTGACTTTCATTTTTTGGGTTCCTCCCTCGGGGCGGCCTGATCACATTGCAGGAATGCAGCAATCGCTACGATGTTACCCGCGGTATCGCCGTACCAGCGGGCATCCGTATGGATCCCGATTCTTCAAGCCGACCTGGTTCAGATAGGAGATTACGGTGCAGAATGCATCAGACAACGATTTCTCGGTGTAGGCGATCTCGTATCGGGAACAGTACTCGCGGACGAACTCTCGCAAAGCCCGAAGGTTGGGGCGAGGAGCCACCGGGAAGAGATGATGTTCGATCTGGTACTGGAGGCCGCCCATCAGCAAGCGCACCATCGGCCCGTTTCGAATGTTTCGCGACATGTTCACCTGCCGACGCAAGAAATCTATGTGTACGCCGGCGGGGACGGTGGGCATTCCGATGTGGTTGAGCGCGAACGCACCGCCGAGCAAGAGCCCGAAGATACTGACCTGGAGCCCGACAAAACCGAAAGCGAGGCCAGCCGGCAACACGGAAAACAAGAGCGTGAGATAGGCGGTGTGTCGTGTGGCGATCAGTGCGATCTCGGTGAGGCGGAACGAAACCCGGGGCTTGGTGAAGAGCATCCTCAACGACGCGTAGTGCAGGTTCAGTCCTTCGAAGAGCAGCAGGGGAATGAACCACGTCCCCTGGTGTTTGGCGAATTTGGCGCGGAGACCGCTCCGCTGGTCGCTCTCATCTGGAGTGAAGGCCAGAATCCAGGACTTGACATCCGGATCCATACCGTCCTGGTTCGGGTGCGCATGATGACTGTTGTGCTTGGCCATCCACCAGCCGTAACTCACGCCGACGAATAACCCGGAAAGTATGCGCGCCGTCCACTCATTCCAGACACGGGACGCGAAAATCTGCCGATGTGCGGCTTCGTGCGACAGAAAAGCGAGTTGCGTCATCACGAAGCCGACCAAGGGCGCGATGATCAGCTGATACCAAGCCTCTGCCAGCAGGACGACTGCCGCCGACAACGCCGTCAGGGCCAATACCCAACCGATGATCATGGCCCAATAGAATCCGTAGCAGCGGCGCATCAGCCCTGCATCGTGCACCTCTTGACTCAGTTGTCGGTAGGTTTCCACATATTGGTTAGCGACCATGGCGCATCCGCGTGTGCCAATTGCCTTGAGTCCGGTCGAGGAGCGCCTCGTGCACGGCTGAACTGAAGATCATGAAGCAACTCTAAGCACGTTTCGATTTCGTCAACAAGAGGCCGTCTGCTCTTGGACCAATCTGCACCGACGAGGTAAACACTGAAGTCGGACGGCCTATCGATAGTCGGGCACGCCCCCGCTCAGCCGCGCAACATCTGCTTGAACCTGAGCATAAAAAAATTCCCCGGTTCCCTTTGACGGGAACCGGGGAATCTCAATCAAACCTAGCGACGCAGGCCGAGACGCTCGATCAGCGCACGGTAACGCTCGATGTCGGCGCCCTTGAGGTATGCCAGCATACGACGACGACGACCAACCAGGGCCATCAGGCCGCGGCGGGTGTGGTGGTCATGCTTGTGCATCTTCAGGTGCTCCGTCAGATCCAGGATGCGGCGCGACATCACGGCGATCTGGACCTCCGGCGAACCGGTGTCGCCTTCGCTGGTGGCGTAGGCCTTCATGATTTCCTGCTTGATAGCGGCGTCTAATGCCACAATAACTCCTAGAGTTGTACCGCGTTTCAAAAACACCGTTGCCGGCAGGTGCACTCGCAACCGCGGACTGCAGCGGGCACCGCAGATAAGTCTAGCAAACGGATGCCCACCCGCGGCACCCTTGGGACCCATGCCACATGCACCCGGCTTCCTGCGCTTGCGCAAGAACCTAGCTGCGCAGCCGGGCCCGCCAGGCGTGGGTGAGGTACGGCAGCGCGAACGGCTCTCCCGGCACGTGGCCCAGGTGGTCGTAGAGGTACCAGGCCAGGTTGTGCTCGACCCGTGCCCGGGTGGCCGCTCCTGCGCGCAGGTAGTAGCTGCGGGACTTGGCCAGCTCGATGACCTGTTCCCCGCTCAGCATTTGTTCCCAGGTCCAGGCCCCGGACTCGGGCGCGTGGAACTCCGGGCCCAGCGGCGGGACGAAGTCCGGGCGGTGCACGTCGCCTGCATGCATGATCCGCGCCAGCCGGTGAACCCAGGAGACCGAGACATCGAGCTGGTTCCAGACCAGGGACAACTGACCGCAGGGGCGCAGCACCCGTGCCGCCTCGGAGCTGGCGGCCTTCGGGTCGACCCAGTGCCAGGCCTGGGCGTAGGTGATGACGTCCGTGCTCGATTCATCCAGCCCGGTGTCTTCCCCGGTCCCCGCAGTGGCGGCGACCTCGGGCAGCCGGGTGCGAAGCACCTCGAGCATGTCGTCGGAGGGTTCCACGGCGCCGACCTTCAGGCCGCGGCCCAGCAGCTGCGCGGTGAAGATCCCGGTGCCGGCCCCCACGTCCACTGCATCGCGGGCGGTCGCGGGCACCATGAAGTCCAGTGCCGCATCCGGGTAGTTCGGGCGCACCGCGTCGTAGTGCGCTCCCCCGGCCTTGAACGCCCGTGCCAGCTCCCGGCGCCGATTGGCGTCCATCGTGAAGGCGCGGGCGGGCAACCCGGGAACCGGGCGCGGGGTTGCCCCGGTTGGCCCGGGGCCCGAATCAGGCATCAAGCAGGACGGTACGGGTGCGTGCGACGTCCTCGCGCATCTGTTCGATCAGGGCCTCGATGCCCCGGTAGGCAACCATGGGGCGCAGGTGCTCCACGAATTCCACGGCGACCTGCTGGCCGTACAGGTCGAAGTCCTCCACGCCCTCGGCCGGGCGGTCGATCACATGCGCCTCCACCTGGCGGCTGACGCCCTCGAAAGTCGGGTTCGAGCCCACGGAAATGGCTGCCGGCCAGCGCACCTGCGCCTCGTCGACCAGCCAGCCGGCGTACACGCCGTCCGCGGGGATGATGCCGGAGGCCGAGGGGTCAAGGTTTGCGGTGGGGAACCCCAGTTCGCGGCCGCGGGCGGCCCCGTGCACGACCTCGCCGCGCATCCGGTGCGGGCGGCCCAGGATCTGGGCGGCGGTGGCGACCTCGCCGCGGTTCAGCGCCTCGCGAACCCAGGTCGAGGACCAGCGGCGGTGCTCCCCCACGTCCTCGACGCCGACGACGTCGAATGCGTATTGCTTGCCGAGTTCGACCATGGTGTTGAAGTCGCCGGAGTTCTCGCGCCCGAAGCGCACGTCGTGGCCCACCACGACGGTGCAGGCGTTCAGCGCGCCCACGATGACCTTGGCGACGAATTCCTCGGCGGTGGCGCGGGCGAAGTCCAGGGTGTAGCGGATCATGAGCAGGCCGTCGATGCCCTCCTCGGCGAGGGTCTCGATGCGGTCCTCGAGTCCCATGATCAGTTCGGGTGCGTCATCGGGGCGGTGCACCTGGGAGGGGTGCGGATCGAAGCTGATGGCAACGGCCCTGGCGTGGCGTTCCTTGGCGGTGGCCACCACGGCTGAGAGCACTTCGCGATGCCCGCGGTGGACGCCGTCGAAGTTGCCGATGGTGACTACCGACGGGCCGATGCCGGGCGGTACGGCTTCGAGGCCTTTCCAATAGTGCACGTTGCTCCTTCGCTGGTCATCCGGGCGGCCGCTTTGAGACCGGCCATAACCATTATGAACGACAAATACGCCAAGTGCCGATTCCTGCGTCCCCCATGCTCCCCTTGACGTGGCGTGCACCATAGGATGGGCGCAGGGCCGCAAATCCTCCGGCCCCGTCAACCACAAGGAGCTCCAGATGGCCGACCTGAATGAACTGCTTGACCTGATCCCCCTTGACCAGCTGGGCGCGAAGCTCGGCGTCGATGCCCAGACCGCCCGCGCCACCGCCGCAACCGCGCTTCCGTCGCTGCTCGCTGGCCTGCAAAACAACGCCGGCTCCCCCGAAGGCGAGGATGCCCTGGCCTCGGCCATCAAGCAGCACGACGCGGCGTTCCTGGACGGCGGGGTCGACATCGACGCGGTGGACACCGCGGACGGGCAGAAGATCGTGCAGCACTCCCTGGGCGAGAACCAGTCGGCGCTCACCGCGCAGCTCAGCGGTGCGGCACCCGGCGGCGTGGACCTGGGCGCGCTGGTGCAGAAGGCGCTGCCGATCCTGGCCCCGATTGTCATGTCGTACCTGGCCAAGAAGCTTTCCACCTCGCAGGGCGGGCTGGGAGGCCTGTTGGGCGGTTTGCTGGGCGGCCAGGCCGGGACGGCAGGGCAGCAGCCCGGCGGCCTGGACCTCGGCGGGATCCTGGGCGGGCTGTTCGGCGGAGACGGCACCCAACAGCAGCAGCCTCAGCAGGGCCAGGCTCCCGGGGGCCTGGACCTCGGAGGAATCCTCGGCGGGCTCTTCGGCAAGAAGTAACCCTCGGCCACAAACACAGGAGCCGGATTTCCCGCACCCCGCCGCATGGGCAGGGCAGGGGAAATCCGGCTCGTTTGCGTGCTCTTGGATCTAGGCCGTGGGCTCCGTCGGCTGCGCTTGGCCGTCATTCATGCGGTGGCGTCCCAGCCACCACAGGCCGATCAGCGGCAGCACCAGCGGCACGTAGCCGTAGCCGGAGCCGAAGTGCGACCACACGGCCGGGTGGGCAAAGAGGCTCGGCAGGGCGAAGCTCAGCGTCCCGACCACCAGCACGCCGACGAGCTCGAAGAGCACCGCGTACCAGGAGAGCCTCCAGCTGCCGGGGCGCTTGGATGCCATGGCGAGGGTTGCCACGATGTACACCAGGCCGGCCAGGGCGCTGAGCAGGTAGGCCAACGGGGCCTCGGAGAAGTCCATCAGGATCTGGTAGACGGCACGGACCGTGGCCGAGAGTGCCAGCACCCCGTAGACGGCAATGATGATGCGGCCCAGCCCGGAGCTGCGCCCGCCGTTGGACGGCGCGGCCTTGCTCCCGCCGCGCGTGGCGGCATCCGCGATGCGCGAACGCTTCGCCGTGTTCTTTCCCTGCTCGCTCATGCCGGCAGTGCTCCGTCCCAAATTTGTTCCATCCTGTACAGCATGACAAAAACGATAGCCCCGGAGACCGCCAACACCGCATTCGCATAGCGCGACTTGTCGGTGACCGCCCAGATGAAGGCCAGCACCGGGATCAGCAGCGCAGTAAGCAGGTAGCCCCAGAACTCCCATGGTTCCCCGCTGATCGCTTGTCCGCCGGCCTGGCGGATTGCCGCGGCGATCCCGTAAACCACCAGGAACACCTCCAGCAGCGCCACCGACACCAGGGCAAAATCATCCGGGTAGGTGCGGATGATGGTGGCCACCACGCCCAGCAGCACGGCCACGGCACACAGGATGGTCCCGGCAATAAAGAATCCGTCAACGATCACGGCGGAAGTTACCCCTTAGAAGTCATTCGTTCTCTCGGCCACGGTCACCGGTTTCTCCCGGAACGCCATTGCCTAGGAAGCGGTGGCAAACACCAATTCGGGCTTGGCGTTCTCGCCCTTGTTCTTCAGAAGCGCCACCAGGGTCCCGTCCGGGGCGAAGGCCGCGGTCATCTCCTCGGTGTCGTTCAGGCCGATCCTCCGGCCGTAGGAAAGCTCGGAACGCTCGTGCTCGCTCAGGTCGCGTCGGGTGAACAGCGCGTCGGCGGCCTTATCCAGCGGCAGGTACTCGAAGTCCTTGGCCAGCTGTTCCAAGGTGCGTGCGCGCTCCAGCGTGTAGGGCCCGACCTCGGTGCGGCGCAGCGCGGTCAGGTGCCCGCCCACCGCCAGGTCCTCGCCCAGGTCGCGGGCCAGGGCCCGGATGTAGGTGCCAGAGGAGCATTCGACGGTCACGTCGATGTCCAGGACCTTGCCGCCGCGTTCGCGGCGGATGTCGTGGACCTCGAAGCGGTGGATGGTGACCGGGCGGGCCGCAAGCTTCACGTCTTCCCCGGCGCGCACGCGGGCGTAGGCGCGTTCGCCATTGACCTTGATGGCGCTGACAGAGGAGGGCACCTGCTCGATCGGGCCGGTGAGCTTGGCAATGGAGGCGTGGATGGCCTCTTCGGTGAGCGCAGCGGCGATCCGGGTCTGCACGATCTCACCCTCGGCGTCGTCGGTGATGGTCGACTCCCCCAGGCGGATGGTGGCGGTGTAGGTCTTGTTGGCGCCCACGATGTAGGTCAGCAGGCGGGTGGCCTTGTTGATGCCAAGCACCAGCACGCCGGTGGCCATCGGGTCCAAGGTGCCCGCGTGTCCGACCTTGCGGGTACCTGCAAGCCGGCGCGTGCGGCCAACCACATCATGGCTCGTCCAACCCTGCGGTTTGTCGACAATGACCAGGCCTGAGCCAATGGGTTCCGTGGGGTTCTGCGCGGCTGTTTTCACGCCCTCCAGTATAGGCCGGTTCCCTGGGGGCAATTTCCCGACGCCGGTTTGCCTTGGACCAATGTGGCCAAGCTATCCACGATTCCCGGGCCCCGGCCCACGCCCCCACGTCAGACAAGTCACCTGCGCGGCCATCGAAGGAGCTCGGCAGCGAGGCATCCCGGGCCGAGGCCATCGAGAAGCAGGACAACGTGCGGCATTGACTTCACGATGCCCTCGGCCTAGCGTTCTGGGTGTCTGGCCACGGCCGGATCACATGTGTCGGGCAAGGGGCAGCTGGGGGCGCCAACACCCTCGTCCCGTTTTCACGGCATCCACTCGTCATTTCTTCATCGGCGTCACTCGCCAGCCTTTCGTGTTGCTCCGCAATGCCACAGCTCGACCGCGGCCATCCTGCCGCGACCTGGGGGCCATGTCGCGCGATGAAACGAGCCGGTTCAATAGTTCACGCACCGCGACCATGCGGTGCGTCCAGTTCTTTTGAAAAGGACCTCCAGCATGAAGTTTCGCGCATTTGCGGCGGTAGCCGCTGCCTCGGCCATGACGGTGACGCTCAGCGTCGCCCCGGCCCAGGCCCACAACACCCACCAACAGCCGGCACCGGCCATCACCAACGTCAAGACGCTCGCCGAAGGGCTCGGCGGCCCGCTGAAGGTCGCTTTCGGACCGGAGGGCAGGATCCTGGTTGCCGAGGCATTCGCCGGCAAGATCACCTCCGTCTCCCCCACCGGCGCGAAGACCACCTTGGTCAATGCCCCGGGCAAGGAAATCGCCGGGGTCTCCCACGCCCGCGGCACCACGTACTACTTCGAGAATGCCGGGGCCACCGGCGAGGAACCGCCCTCCGGGCTCACCCCCGCCCTGCTGAAGTCCATCGACAAGCAGGGCAAGACCCGCACCATCACCGACTTGGCCAAGTTCGAAAGGAAGCACGACCCCGACGGCCAGACCGTGTACGGGGTCCGGGATGCCTCGGCCAGTTGCCTGGCCCAGGCACCGGAGCTGCGCTCCATGGGCGAGCTCTATTCGCACCCGTATTCCAGCCTCCCGGGGCGCAACGGCGTGTATGTCGGAGACGCGGGGGCCAACGCCATCCTGCACGTGAACAACCAAGGCAAGGTCTCGCTGGTGAAGAAGGTTCCGGCCGAACCCGTCACCATCACCGAGGCGGTCCAGGAGGCCGCCGCTGAAATGGACATCACCGTGCCCGACTGCATGCTCGGCCACACGTACTGGGCCCAGCCCGTTCCCACCGACATCACCATCAAGGGCAACTGGCTGTACTACACCGTGCTGCCCGGGGTTCCGGGTGAGTCCCTGTCCAAGGGCAAGGTCTACAAGATGAACCTCCACACCAAGAAGACCCAAACGGTCGCCACCGGGCTTAGCGGCCCCACGGGCATCGCCCTGGACAAGAGGGGCAACGTCTACGTGGCCGAGCTCTTCGGCAGCGGCGTTGCCAAGATCGTCAATGGACATGGGGTGACCGTGTTGCCCGCGATGATGGCCAGCGATGTCGCCATCCGCAACAACAAACTGGTCGCGAGCACCGAGGCTCTGACGCCCTCGGGCAAGTTGGTGACCGCCTCCATCAAGTAGTCGCACGCTCCAAGCGTTCCTGGCGAAACAAGAAACCCCGGGCGGGGATCCTGCAAAAGCAGGCTCCCGTCCGGGGTTTCCTAGTGCCCGACGCGCGGGCGGAAGCGAAGCACGACTTAGGAGGCGTCTTCCTCTTCCTCGTCGTGCTTGTACGGATCTGCATCGCCGGCGAAGGACTTGCCGGCCGCCAGTGCGGCAACCTCGGCGTCCTTGGCCTTGGCGACGCGCAGCAGCGCCTCGAGGTTCGACGCGTTCACCGGGATCTCGTCGGCAACGAATTCCAGGGTGGGGGTCAGGCGGACAGTCACGTTCCGTCCGACCTCCTTGCGCAGGACGCCCTTGGACTTCTCCAGGGCGGCAGCAGCGTCGGCCTTCGCCGTTTCGTCGCCGAAGACCGTGTAGTAGATCGTTGCGTGCTGCAGGTCGTTGGTCACGCGCGCGTCGGTGACCGTGATGGCCTCCACGCGCGGGTCCTTGACGGCCTTGCCCAGGGCCTGGGCCACGACGACCTTGATGCGTTGGGCCAGTTTTGCGGCGCGAGCTGAGTCAGCCACGTTCACTCCTTTTCCCGGCACCCGCGAGGGGTGCCGTTTAATGCGCTTCGACGGCGGGGAGCCACAACCTGTGCGGTTGCGGCCCCCCACCGTCGATTAGCAGCGCTTGATAATGATTAAGCGCGCGGCTTTTCGCGCATTTCGTAGGTCTCGATCGTGTCGCCGTCCTTGACGTCGTTGAACGAGCCCAGGCCGATACCACATTCGAAGCCCTCGCGGACCTCGGTGGCGTCGTCCTTGAACCGCTTGAGCGAATCCACGGTGAGGCCCTCGCCGATGACCTTGCCATCGCGCAGGACGCGTGCCTTGGAGTTGCGTCGGATGGTTCCGGAGCGAACGATCGAGCCGGCGATGTTGCCGAACTTCGAGGAACGGAAGACCTCGCGGACCTCCGCGGTGCCCAGCTGGGCTTCCTCGTACTCGGGCTTCAGCATGCCCTTGAGTGCCAGTTCGATGTCATCGATGGCGCCGTAGATGACCGAGTAGAAGCGCATGTCGACGCCCTCCTTGTCGGCCAGGTCCGCAACGCGCTCAGCAGGCTTGACGTTGAAGCCGATGATGATGGCGTTGTCAACGGTTGCCAGGTTGACGTCGTTCTGGGTGATCGCGCCGACGCCGCGGTGGATGACGCGCAGCTGCACGCCCTCGCCCACGTCGATCTTGAGCAGCGAATCTTCCAGGGCTTCCACGGCACCGGAAACGTCACCCTTGAGGATGAGGTTGAGGGTGTCGATCTTGCCATCGGCAACAGCCTGGTCGAAGTCTTCCAGGGTGATGCGCTTGCGACGCTTGGCCAGGGCCGCGTTGCGGTCCGCTGCTTCGCGCTTCTCGGCGATCTGGCGGGCGGTGCGCTCGTCGTCGGTCACCAGGAAGGTGTCGCCTGCACGCGGAACCGAGGACAGGCCGAGGACCTGGACCGGGCGCGAGGGCAGTGCAACGTCGAGGTTCTCGCCGTTCTCGTCGAACATGGCACGCACACGGCCGTGTGCGGTACCGGCGACGATGGTGTCGCCGACGGCCAGGGTACCGGACTGGACCAGCACGGTTGCCACGGCGCCGCGACCCTTGTCGAGGTTCGCTTCGATGGCGATGCCGCGGGCATCCTTGTCCGGGTTGGCACGCATGTCCAACGCGGCGTCTGCGGTCAGCAGCACTGCATCGAGCAGTTCGTCGATACCCATCTTCTGCAGGGCGGAGACGTGGATGAACATGGTGTCGCCACCGTATTCCTCCGGAACCAGGCCGTATTCGGCCAGCTGGCCCTTGACCTTGTCAGGGTTCGCCGCGTCCTTGTCGACCTTGTTCACTGCGACAACGATCGGAACGCCGGCGGCCTTGGCGTGGTTCAACGCCTCAACCGTCTGCGGCATGACGCCGTCATCCGCTGCAACAACCAATACCGCGATGTCGGTGACCTTGGCACCACGTGCACGCATGGCGGTGAACGCCTCGTGGCCCGGGGTGTCAATGAAGGTGATCGCGCGATCGATGTCTTCGTGGATGTGGTGGATCTGGTACGCACCGATGTGCTGGGTGATGCCGCCGGCTTCGCCCTCGATGACGTTGGACTTGCGGATCGCGTCGAGCAGGCGGGTCTTACCGTGGTCAACGTGACCCATGATGGTGACCACCGGCGGACGTGCCTCAAGCATGTCTTCGGTTTCGGCATCAAGCTCTGCGTCAAAGTCGATCGAGAACGAGGCGAGCAATTCGCGCTCTTCGTCCTCGGGGGACACGACGGTGACAACGTAGCCGAGCTCTGCACCCAAGACGTCAAAGGTCGCCTCATCCAGGGACTGGGTGGCGGTAGCCATTTCGCCCAGGTGGAAGAGCACGGTGACCAATGCGGCCGGGTTGGCGTTGATCTTGTCGGCGAAGTCGGTGATCGAGGCACCACGACGCAGGCGGATCTCGGTCGAGCCGTTGCCGCGGGGCACGCTCACGCCGCCCAGCGACGGAGCACTCATCTGCTCAAGTTCCTGGCGCTTGGCGCGCTTGGACTTTCGCTGCTTGCCGCGGCCTGCGCCGCCCTTGCCGAAGGCGCCCTGGGTTCCACCGCGACCGCGGTTGGGACCGCCGCCGCCCTTGTAACCGCCGCCGCCACCGGCTGCGCCGGGAGCTGCGCCCGGGGCGCCGCCCGGACGTGCCGGACCGCCGCGGCCGCCTGCTCCGCCCGGACGTGCACCGGCCGGAGCCGGACGTTCGGTGCGGTTGGGCATCATGCCGGGAGTAGCGCGAGCGCCTCCCGGGGTGCGCGGGCCTGCACCGGGTGCACCGGCCGGACGCGGTGCGCCCGGACGTGCTCCACCGGCACCTGCCGGGCGGGGACCGCCGGCACCTGCTGCGGGACGAGGTCCGCCGGCGCCTGCCGGGGGACGCGGGCCACCCGGGCGGGGACCGCCCGGACGGGGGCCACCGGCGCCGGGGCCGGAAGCGCGCATGCCCTGCTGGGATGCGAACGGGTTGTTGCCCGGACGCGGTCCGCCGGGCTTGGCACCCGGACGGGGTGCTGCGGAACGCTCGGGGCGGTCCGTACGCTCGGTGCGCTCGGGGCGTGCGTTCTCACCGGCGGGGCGCATGCCCTGCTGGGAGGAGAACGGGTTGTTGCCCGGACGCGGTGCACCGGGCTTGGCGCCCGGACGCGGTGCGGCCGAAGCCGAGGCGGCGGGTGCTGCCGGAGCCGCGGGTGCAGCCGGGGCTGCCGGTGCTTCGGCGGCGGGTGCTGCCGGGGCAGGCGTGGTGCCGGCCGGCTTCGGGGCCGTGGCGCCCGGGGTTGCCGGGGCGGCCGGAGCCTTGGCTGCCGGTGCTGCCTTGGGTGCTGCCGGGGCAGCGTCGGGGAACGCGGAGCGCAGCTTGCGCACTACCGGTGCCTCGATGGTTGAGGATGCGGAACGGACGAATTCGCCCATTTCCTGCAGTTTGGCAACTGCATCCTTTGAAGTGATTCCGAGCTCTTTGGCGAGCTCGTGTACGCGGACCTTAGCCACATTTCTCCTGTCTGAAGGTCCGCGCCACTTGTCAAAAAGTTTTTGGCACGAACCAACGTTTGCTGTCTAGCCCAGCATCCAAAACGGATGCCACAGGCGCTGCGACGCATAAGCGATTTGTCATCGTTAGGCGCTCATCGCTTGGAACTCATCGGGTTTCCATCAGATTTCTGACCCGCTTTCAGGTTGGACGTTTGTAAAGGCCGGTTTCCCAGGTTGGGTCCTGTCCTTGGCCCGCAGCTCCGACACAAGTGCGGAAACATCCACGTTGGTCCGAAAGGACCGCGCGAATGCCCCGCGTTGCACGGCGCGTTGGGCACATTCCGGGTTCGGGTGCAGCCAAGCACCCCGCCCGGGAAAGCTCCGGGTGGGATCGGGCACGGGAACGAATTTTCCGTCCCTTTCCCTCAACACCCAGCGCTTCAGCTGGTTCTGGTCCGCCACCACTCGGCAACCAATACACGTGCGCTGCGGCTGATGCTGCATTGACACGTTGGTTCTTCTCCCGAAATTGATTTGCCACCATGCGTAGTGGACCACAGACAAGTCTAGCGCGTTTCGTCAATCCGTGGAGCGTGCCCTGGGACACTCGAATCGCTCACACTTCACGGGGATGCCGGGCCGGGATCCGGACGGCAAAGGGCCGCCGGCCCACGGCCGGTCGGCACCAAAAAGGTGCCAACCGGTCGCGGGGCGCGACGGCCCTGAAGCGGGGTGTGGCTACTTGGCGTCGACCGCATCCGAGATGATGTCGATGCGCCAGCCGGTGAGCTTGGCGGCCAGGCGGGCGTTCTGCCCTTCCTTGCCGATCGCCAGCGAGAGCTGGTAGTCCGGAACCACGACGCGGGCCGAGCGGGTGGCCGGATCGGTGATGGTCACCGAGACGACCTTCGACGGGGACAGTGCCGAGGCAATGAACTTCGCCGGGTCCTCGTTGAAGTCGACGATGTCGATCTTCTCGTCGTTCAGCTCGGTCATGACGGCACGCACGCGCGAACCCATTTCACCGATGCAGGCACCCTTGGCGTTGACGCCCGGGATGTTGCCCTGCACGGCGATCTTGGTGCGGTGCCCGGCTTCGCGGGCCAGGGCGACGATCTCCACGGCGCCGTCGGCGATCTCCGGGACCTCGAGCTCGAAGAGGCGGCGAACCAGGTTCGGGTGCGAACGCGAGAGGGTGACGGCCGGGCCCTTGGGGCCGCGGTTGACGTCCACCACGTAGCAGCGGATGCGGTTGCCGTGGGGGTACTTCTCGCCCGGCACCTGTTCCGGCGGCGGCAGCAAGGCCTCCACGGTGCCCAGGTTCACCTGGACCATGATCGGGTTGTTGCCCTGCTGGATCTGCCCGGAGACGATCTCGCCGATCTTGTTCTTGAACTCGCCCACGACGTTGTCGTCCTCGGCGTCGCGCAGGCGCTGCAGGATGATCTGGCGTGCGGTCGAGGCGGCGATGCGGCCGAAGCCAGTGGGGGTGTCGTCGAACTCGCCCACCACGGTGCCGTCTTCCTCGGTCTCGGTGGCGAAGATCGTCACGTGGCCGTTGCGGCGGTCGACCTCGGCGCGTGCCTGCGGCATCGCACCCGGGGACTTCTGGTAGGCAATGAGCAGGGCCTGCTCAATGGTGGGGATCAGCACCTCGAGAGGGATTTCCCGCTCTTTTTCGAGCATGCGCAGCGCGCTCATATCAATGTCCAACTCAGGCCTCCACGTTTTCGTCGTCTTCGTCGTCAAGTTCTAGTTCAGTGAGGTCCGCGCTCTCGGCACGGGCAAACTCCACCTCGACGTTGCCGCGGCGGATCGATCCAAATTCAAGGGTGCGCGGTTCGCCGACCTTGGGCTTCATGCCCTTCTTCACGGCGATTTCCGGGATGATGGTGATTCCCTCGTCGGTGACCTCCGTGAGGCGGCCGAGCAGGTTGTCCTCGCCGATCACGTTGACCTTCACCATGCGCCCGACATTGCGGCGCCAGTGGCGCGGCAGGGTCAGCGGACGGGAGGTGCCCGGGGAGGAAACCTCAAGTTCGTACGGGTCCGAGGTGTCGTGCGGGTCCTTGTCCAGGGCCTCGGAAATGGAGCGGGAGACCTCGGCCACCTGGTCGAGCAGGATGCCCTCGGTGCCCTCGGTAGCGTCGACCACCACGTGCACGATGCGCTGGTCCCCGGCACGGCGGACCTCGACTTCTTCAAGCACCAGCTGGTGGGAGGCGACGGTGGGCTCCAGTAGTTCGGTGAGGCGGGCCGCCTCGAGCTGGATGTCTGCCGGCTTGCCGGTCATGAAAGTCCTCCCACATTATTCGATGTTGTGAATCCTAGGGTAGCGACTTTTGGGGCCATCCGTCTGCCCGGTTCCCCGCGGGCTTCCCCCTTGCCGGGTCCATGGGATGATCAAGGTGATGGATCAGCACCCCCAGGACCCCAGTGATCGTGTTTCCCGCCGACCCCGCCGCAGCGCCGCCCGGCTCCCCCTGCTGGCTTTGGCGGCGGTGTTTGCCGTGGCCGCCTCAACGCTCGGCACCGGGGTGTACCTGAACCGCGAATCCCCTACATGGCAACGAATATTGGGCACCGAACCGGTAGTCGAGGCGGCCCCGGACCCGGCCGCGGAACTGCCCGTCCTGCTCGCCGCGCTCGATGCAATGAGCAGCTCTCCGACCACTTCCGGAGCGTCCAAGTTGGCTGCCGCTTTGCAGGGCACCCGCACCATGCTGGCCGAGCATGTCGAATTACTCACACCCGGATTGCCGGCGGCATCGACGGCGTCCGGGGCCTCCGCATCCGGGACCGGAAGCGAGCCTTCGGCCGCCGACTCTTCCGCGGCCCCGCCGTTGACCGCGGCCGAATTTTCGCGGCTCCTGGCCCAGACCGGCAACGCCCTGCTAACCCAGTCCCTGGGGGCGGACGGGCAGGAAGCCCGCAGGCTTTCCGGCTCCGGCCTGGAACTGCTCGTCCAGGCCCGCACGGTGCTCGCCTCCTCCGGGGCGACGCAGGCGGCGCTCGACGCCCTGCCCGTGCCGGGCGGCACCGCGGAACCGGAAGCGGCGGCCGCGGCGGCAACTCCCACGGATTCGGAATCCACCACGGATTCGGACTCCAGCACCGACTCCGCTCCGGCAATCGGTGGAGCCACCACCGACGCGGCGGTGCGGGCCAAGATGCCCGCGTTCGCGGTTTCCTCCTGCCCCTCCTCCGCACCCACGGGAACCGAGGCACCCGACTCCGGCCGGCTGCTGGGCCAGGTCGCCGACGCCGCCTACCGGATGGGCTACGCCTATGACGTCGCCGGGGCACGGACCAGCGCCGGGCTGCGCACCGCCGCCTGGAACAGGTCCGCATTGCTGGTGGACTTCGCCCAGGCGGTGGAAAAGCAGTTCGGTGCGGAACTCAACTGCGAACCCCTGCGGCAGCCCGCCTACCAGCTGCCGGCCGACGCCATCCAAAACCCGATGGATGCGGCACGCAGCGGAGAGGCGCAATTGGCGCTGCTGTTGCGGGACGCCGCCGCGACCCAGGCCGGGGACTCCCGGGCCTACCTGTTGAAGGCCGCCTGGGCCCAGGCGCTCCACGCCCGCCAGGTCACCGGCGTCGCGCCGGACTTCACCCAAGTCGAGGGCGCAGCAGCCGCGGCCGAATCCGCTTTGCCTTCCGACGGGTAGCGTCCAAAAGGACACCGTTTTCCCCAAAGCAGGTCCGCTGCCGGCTCGGGGCGACCTGGTTCACATCTGTTTCGCCTCGGGTTTGAAAGGGCGCTGCTGGTAGATGCCCGTGATTGCAGAATGTAATTCGCGACCATCCGTGGCAGCGGCAGGACCGGGGGCTGAAGAGTCCACCGAAGCACCTAAGCACAGGTCTGTCACCGCGAGCCACAAACTGTCTCTGCCACGGGCTACGATCTGCGTAGGGGCTGCCGGGGAGGTTGGGGGCGGTTCCGATTCGCAATCGTCATTAGGGGGAACCATGTCTGTTCGTTTCAATCCGCCACCGCTTTGGCTACAACACCTTCCAGCCGGTTTCCGGCCCGCACCGTCGTGGGTTCCGGACTCTGCTTGGGGTGCCCCACCAGCCGGTTGGCCCATGTGGGTTCACGATGAGAATGGTCTCCCTGCGACGCCGCCGGAAGAGTATTCAGCCAACCCGTACCTGTACATGTCCGTGATGCCCGCATTCAGCGCAGCCGGAGTTCCTGTCTCACCTTCGACCGGATCGCCAGGGGCCACCCCGCCAGTCTCCGGCTTTTCGGTCCCCGTCAGCCAGGAACCCAAGAAGCCCATGGGCCGGGGCAAGAAAATTGGCATCGGCATCGCCGGTCTTATCGTGCTCCTGATCATCGTTGGCTCCTGTGGTGGCAGCGACGAGCAACCGTCCTCCGCCCCGACAACCACGGAATCGGTGGTCGCGTCTCCCAGTGAGACAGCAGCAGCGGCACCCGTAGTGTCCTCCGCTGACGCCTCAGCCAGCGCCAAGGCGGAAGCTGAGGCGGAGGCCAGTGCCAAGGCCGAAGCAGATGCCAGCGAAAAGGCCAAGGCTGCGGCTGAAGCCAGCGCCAAGGCCGAAGCAGAAGCCGAGGCGGAAGCCAGCGCCAAGGCCGAAGCAGAGGCCGAAGCGAAGGCAAAGGCAGAGGCCGGGACACTCAGTCAGCAAAACGCGCTGGGGGCTGCCGAGAGCTACCTCGAGTACACGGCCTTTTCACGCACTGGGCTGATCTCCCAATTGGAGTTCGAGGACTACTCAACCAAGGACGCAACGTGGGCGGTGGACCGTGTGACGGTCGACTGGAATGAACAGGCTGCAAAGTCCGCCGAAAACTACCTCGATTACACGTCTTTCTCGCGAAAGGGCCTGATTGACCAGCTGGTATTTGAAGGCTTCACAAAGAAGCAGGCGGAGTACGGCGTAAGTAAGACCGGTCTCTAGCTCTCTGGCCTGCTCCATGTTTCAACGCCAAATGCCACAGTCCACAATCCCGGAACTGGCAGGGGTTGCATTATCCCTGACGGCAATGGGCACGTGCCGCCCTTGCCCGATGGATCGCTGTTGCATCGAGCGAGAGTATTTGCAATCTCTCGGATTGCATCGCTGCGCCGGGCTCTAACAACAGGCTCCGCGTTGACCTGGTCCAGAGGATTTCTGGTTTACCGGGAAAGTCGCGATTACCTGATGCCTGTCATGCTGGAACCGGCATGACAGGCATCACCTAGCAGCCCGGTTCGGGGCGTCAAACGATACCGGCGTTGGATATGCGGCCGGGAGAAGCACTTCGTAGCCGAGGCCCATGAGCAGCGCGCCGACACACAGTGGGGGCGCAGGCCAGCTTGGCATTTGGCTTATTCGTCCCTCCGGTGCCCGCACCGTGCACCGTGGCCGTCCCCAAACGAAACCGCCATGTGAGGCGTGTCACGGCAGGCTGGCGGCTAACGGGCCCATACGTTGGCAGTGTCCCACTCGCACAGCCATCAAGGAGAACCCTGTGTCACGCAGATTCATTCATGCCTCGGCCTGCGCCGCGGCACTCACGCTGGTCGCCGGAGCCATCACCGCGGCCCCGGCCGTCGCGGAGCCGCGGCAAACCGAGAAACAGGCCACCGCCACCGGTACCGGAGGGGCGGTGAGCACCGTCGATGCCGAGGCCTCGGCGGCCGCCGTCGCCGTGCTGCGCAAGGGCGGCAACGCGGTGGACGCCGCCGTTGCCGCTGCGGCCACCCTCGGCGTCACCGAACCCTACAGCGCCGGCATCGGCGGCGGCGGGTACTTCGTCTACTACGACGCCGCCTCCGGAAAGGTCAGCACCATCGACGGGCGGGAAACCGCCCCGGCGAACATGCCGCACGACGCGTTCATCGATCCCGCCACTTCGGAACCCTATCCGTTCACCCCCGAGCTGGTGACCAGCGGCGTCTCGGTGGGCGTTCCCGGCACCGCGGCCACCTGGCAGCGGGCGCTGGAGAACTGGGGCTCGCTCAGCCTCGGGCAGGCCCTGCAGCCGGCCATCAAGGCCGCCACCCGCGGCTTCGTCGTGGACGAGACCTTCCGCGAACAGACCCTGGACAACAAGGAACGCTTCGCCGCGTTCGACTCCACCAGCGAGCTCTACCTGCCCGGCGGCGATGCCCCGCAGGCCGGCAGCATCCTGAAGAACCCGGACTTGGCCCGCACCTACCGGCTGCTGGCCCGCGACGGGATCGAGGCGTTCTACAACGGGGCGCTGGCCGAGGACATCGCCGGCGCCGTGCAGGCCCCGCCCATCGCCGAGGACACCGAGCTGCCCGTGCCGGTCGGACACCTGAGCACCCAGGACCTCGCCGACTACTCGGTCCTCGAACAGGAACCCACCAAGGTCGACTACCGCGGGCTGGAGGTCTTCGGCATGGCCCCCTCGTCCAGCGGCGGAACCACCGTCGGGGAGGCCCTGAACATCCTGGGAAACTACGACCTCTCCGCGATGGAGGGCCCGGACGCGATCCACCACTACCTCGAGGCCAGCGCGCTGTCCTTCGCCGACCGCGGAAAGTACGTGGGCGACCCGGCCTTCGTGGACGTTCCCACCGGCACCCTGACCGACGCGCTGTTCGGCGCCGAACGCGCCTGCGCGCTTGACCCCGAACAGGCGGCCGCCAAGCCCGTGGCCCCCGGCGATGTCACGGACTACGACGGGCTCTGCCCGGCGACCACCGCCGCACCGGCCGAGGAAACAGACACCGAGAACTACTCCACGACCCACCTGTCCGTGGCCGATGCGAAGGGCAACGTGGTGTCCTACACGCTGACCATCGAGCAGACCGGAGGCTCGGGCATCGTGGTTCCGGGGCGCGGCTTCCTGCTGAACAACGAACTGACCGATTTCTCCACCGTCTACAACCCGGCCGACCCCAACCGGATCGACCCCGGCAAGCGTCCGCGCTCGTCGATGTCCCCGACCATCGTGCTCTCCGACGGCAAGCCGCTGCTGGCCCTGGGCTCGCCGGGCGGTTCGACCATCATCACCACGGTGCTGCAGACCCTGGTCAACCGCGTGGATCTGGGCATGAGCCTGCCCGAGGCGATTGCCGCACCGCGCGCCTCGCAGCGCAACACGGCCAAGGTCACGGCCGAACCGGAATTCATTGAATCGCAGGGCACGGCGTTGGAGGTCTTCGGCCACGAGTTCGTGCCTTCCGGAGATTCGTTCACGCCGCAGGCGGAGATCGGTGCGCTCGAGGCCATCGAGTTCGCCCCGGACGGCACCATGACCGCGGCGGCCGAACCGACGCGTCGCGGCGGCGGCTCGGCCATGGTGCTCAAGCCGACGCGCTAGCTGCGTCCAACGAGGAACGGCTCCCCGACCATCGAACCGGCACGCCGGTTTGAGGGTCAGGGAGCCGCACCCATGTGGGGGTGTTTTTGCTTGCCTACGCGGCCGGGAACAGCACGTCGTAGCCCAGCTTGAGGATCAGCGCGCCCACCACGGAGAGGAAGACGATCCTGATGAACCGGCTGCCCTTGGACACCGCCATGCGCGCGCCCAGGTAGCCGCCGGCCATGTTCGCCGCGCCCAGCACCAGCCCGATCCCCCAGAGCAGGTGCCCGGAGGGCAGGAAGAACGCCAGCGCGCCGAGGTTGGTGGCCATGTTCACGATCTTGGCCTTGGCGCTGGCGGCCAGGAAGTTGTAGCCCATGAAGGCGACCATCGCGATGATCAAAAACGACCCGGTGCCCGGGCCGATCAGCCCGTCGTAGCCGCCGATGACCAGCCCGATCACCCCCGCCACCGCATAGTGCCGGGAACCGGTGTGCCGCAGCTGCGTCAGTTCCCCGGCCGTGGGCTTGAAGAGCGTGAACAGGCCCACGGCCACCAGCGCGGCGATGATGACCGGCTTGATGACCTCTTCGGGCAGCAGCGTGGCCAGGATCGCGCCGCCGAAGGAACCGGCCAGCGCGACCATGGCCATCGGGATCGCGGTCTTCAAATCCGGGTGGGCACGGCGGTAGTAGGTCACCGCACTCGTGGTGGTGCCGAAGATGGAGCCCATCTTGTTGGTGGCCAGCGCCTGCACCGGGGAGATGCCGGGCACCAGCAGCAGCGCGGGCAGCTGGAGCAGTCCCCCGCCGCCGACCACCGCGTCGACCCAGCCCGCGGCAAAGCCGGCGAGCACGATCAGCGCAATGGTTCCGGGCTCCATTGACTGGAGCCCGGAACCGTCAAGCAGCGCCGCCGCCTCGATCATGCCTAGCCCTTGGCGAGGCTGATCAGCTGCGCGACGACCTCGTCCACGGCAACGTCGGTGCGCTCCCCGGTGGCGCGGTCCTTGACCTCGACCACACCATCGGCCAGGCCGCGGCCGATGACCACGATGGTCGGCACGCCGATGAGCTCGGCATCGGAGAACTTCACGCCGGCGGAGACCTTGGGACGGTCGTCGTAGATGACCTCGACGCCGGCGGCGTGCAGCTCGTCGGCGATCTTCTGCGCGGCCTCGAAGAGCTCGGCCTGCTTGCCGGTGACCACCAGGTGCACGTCGGCCGGGGCCACATTGCGCGGCCAGACCAGGCCGTTCTCGTCGTGGTTGGACTCGGCCAGGGCGGCGACAGCGCGGGTGACGCCCACGCCGTAGGAGCCCATGGTGACGACCTTGAGCTTGCCGTTCTGGTCAAGCACCTTCAAATCCAGGGCCTCGGCGTACTTGCGGCCGAGCTGGAAGATGTGGCCCATCTCGATGCCGCGGGCGGTTTCCAGCGGGCCGGATCCGTCCGGCGCCGGGTCCCCGGCGAGCACCTCGACGCACTCGATGGTGCCGTCCCAGGTGAAGTCGCGCCCGGCCACCAGGCCGAAGACGTGCTTGCCGGATTCGTTGGCGCCGGTGACCCAGGAAGTGCCGGCGACCACGCGCGGGTCGACCAGGAACAAGATCTTGGAGGAACCCTCAAGTCCCAGGACCTTGGCGTCCTCGCCCAGGCCGGGGCCGATGTAGCCCTTGACCAGGGTCGGGTGCTTCTTCAGGTCGTCCTCGGTCGCGGCCTCGAGCCCGACCTCGCCGCCAGTTTCCAGGTGCGCGGAGATGTTCGCCTCGACGCGCTTGAGGTCCACGTTGCGGTCACCGGGCAGGCCGATGGCCACCAGCTGGCGTTCGCCGGTGGGCAGCGTGGCCGCCAGCACGACGTTCTTCAGGGTGTCGACCGCGCCCCAGGCGCCGTCGGCGCGCGGGGCCACCTCGTTGGCGCAGGCCACCAGGGTCTCAATGGTCGGGGTGTCCGGGGTGTCCAGGACCTCGAAGGCCGGGGCATCGGTGAAGTCGATGTCCGCCGGCACCACGGTGGTCACGGCCTCCACGTTGGCGTAGTAGCCGCCGGGCGAGCGGACGAAGGTGTCCTCGCCGACCGCGGTCGGGTGCAGGAATTCCTCGGACTTCGACCCGCCCATGGCGCCGGCGGTCGCGAAGACCGGAAGGATCTCCAGGCCCAGGCGGCCGAAGATCTTCAGGTAGGCGGCGCGGTGCGCCTGGTAGGCCTCTTCCAGGCCCTCGTCGTCGATGTTGAAGGAGTAGGAGTCCTTCATGATGAATTCGCGTCCGCGCAGCAGGCCCGCGCGGGGACGTGCCTCGTCGCGGTACTTGTTCTGGATCTGGTACAGGTAGGCCGGCAGGTCCTTGTAGGAGTTGTACAGGTCCTTGACCAGGAGGGTGAACATTTCCTCGTGGGTGGGTGCCAGCAGGTAATCCGCTCCCTTGCGGTCCTTGAGGCGGAAGAGTCCCTCGCCGTACTCGGTCCAGCGGCCCGTCGTCTCATAGGGTTCACGCGGCAGCAGGGCCGGGAAGTGGACTTCCTGGGCGCCGATGGCGTTCATCTCCTCGCGGATGATGGCCTCCACCTTGCCCAGGACGCGCAGGCCCAGCGGCAGCCAGGTGTAGATCCCGGGCGCGGCACGGCGGATGTACCCGGCACGGACCAGCAGCTTGTGGCTGGCGACCTCGGCGTCGACCGGATCTTCGCGCAGCGTGCGCAGGAACAGGGTGGAGAGCTTTAGGACCACGCTAACTTTCCATTTCCGCGGCCATTTTCCAGGCCACAACATAGTGGTGGGGTGCAAATCCTTGGTTCCGCGGCTTTCGCCCCGGGCGGGCCGCCGCTGCCGTCCACGGGGGTCCGCGTCGGGGCATGGCGCCGCAAGGCACTTGTCCCATCCTACTTTGCCGACCCGGTGCCCCTTGGCATCGCGTGCAACGCGGCACCGGCCGGCGGGCACCCGGCGAGGGGTGCTTGCCGGCCGGTGGCGCATCGGGTGGACGGGCTGCTACTGCCCGGCGATGTGCTGCAGGGCCAGGTCGATGTATTTCTCGGCCTTCGCCACGGCCTTGTCCATGTCCTCGGGCTGGGAGATGCTGACCGAGACGTTGCTTTGGCCGTCATAGCCGGCCACGGTCAGCGTCGTGATCTCCTGGCCCAGCACCTTCACGTCGGTCACCGTGGCGATCGTGGTCTGCGCCGTGGTGCTGGCCTTGGCGTCCTTGACCTCCGCGGAGGCTTCCTGGCCTTGCATAGTCAGGGTGAATTTGCTGCACCCGACCTTGTTTTCCCCGGCCTGCTGTACCAGTTTCTCCAGGAACTCGGCGTCCGGGTAGGAGGCGATGCTGATGCTGGTGGTCACGTCGTTGGGCTCGGCCGGCAGGAGCAATACCGCCATGGTGACCTGTTCGAGCGTCTCGCTGATGCCGGCAACCGCGAATTCGCCGCACTCCGCCGGGCTGACCTTCATGCCCGACACGATCTCCTCGATGGTGCCCATGCTTGCCCGAAGTTCGGCGTCCTTGAGGATCTGTGCATCGTCCTTTCCGTATTCCTTTTTCAGGGTCTGCGCGACCTTCACCAGCTGGTTCGCGGTGAGCTGCTTGCCGGAGGCGGCATGTGATTCCGGCGTGGTTGCGGCCGGTTCGGTGGCTGCGCCGGAGCTTGGCTGGGTGGCCGGGTCCGACGCGGTTGCCGGCGTGGGGGTTGCGCCGGAACTTGGCTGGGCGGCTGGATCCGGCGTGGATTCCGCCGCGCATCCGGTGATTGCAAGTGTTGCTGCGAAGGGCAGTGCCCACAGTGCTGTCTTCTTCATCTTCTCCCCCGAGGCGTGTGAATGGAACGCGGTGCCGGCCAACTGAAGGTCGGCCATGGGCAACACCCTACACAGTAAAACCAGCCGCGGGAGGAAATATTCGGCACGAATTTCCCGCCGCTGCCCGGGCACGCTCAACAGGTCTGGTGGCGGGGAGGGAAAACCGGAGCGGGGTGTACTGAGCTTACGGGGCAGGCGTAGCCGCAGGTCCCGCCGCGCGCAGGATCCCCAGCATGGCTTCGGCATCCTGGAGCGCCTGGGCGGCCGCGGCTTCCGGGGTGTCCTTCACGGCGCGGGAAGCCGTCAGCATGAGGTGCCCGTCGATGACGCGAACCGACACCTGCCGGCTTTTTGCCTTGCCGTTCACGCTTTCGAGCATCGTGGCCGAGGTGTAGGGGGCCGAACTCATGGCCTCGAGCCGCGACAGCTTCGAAACGATCTTCTGGCCGTCCGCGACGACGGTGTAGGTGCCGCAGGATTCATCCAGGTGTTGCTGCGCCGCCACGTCGGCCACCAGGGCGGCCCGGTCCCGGTAGGAGGCGACCGTCAGGTCCCCGCCGGCCTGCTGCGGCAGCACGGCAGCGGCCATGGCGGCCTGGTCCAGCTGGTCCTTGAGGCTGCCGATCCCGTAGAGCCCGCATTTGGCCGGCACCACGGTGATGCCCTCGAGCCACTTCTGCGCCTGCGGCAACTGCTTGCGCAGCGTTTCATGGTCGTTGACGACGGTTCCCGGGGTCGCGTTGGCCCATTGCTGCACGGCGTTCTTCAGCGCCGCGGCATCCAGGTACCCCAACTCGGTCGCGGTACCGGGGCTCGCCGTCGATCCCGTGGAGCCCGGTGCTGTGACGGTCACCTCGACGGGGGTCGGGGACGGGGATGACGGGCCCGGGGCCGGGGCATCGGTACAGCCGGCCAGGGCCAGCAGCAGGCCGGCGGTCCCCAGCGCGGCGAGGGTCTTGCGAATGGGTTCGTTGGTCCTTGGCATGCGGGTTCGTCGCGTCTGGCTTTCCGGTCGGCGGCCCGCCTTGGGGAGCGCCGCATCCGTGGTTGGTGGGTTTCCGGCAACTGCCGGGCGGGTCAGAAGAGGATGGTGGCGAATTCGCCGACTTCCTCGAAGCCGACCTTGCGATAGGTGGCAAGGGCCGGGGCGTTGTAGTCGTTGACGTAGAGGCTGGTGGTGGGGGCCAGGCGCAGCGCGTAGTCGGCGACCGCGGCCATGAAGCCCGCCGCCCGTCCGCCGCCGCGGTGCTCGGGGTTCATCCAGACACCCTGGATCTGCGTGGCGCGCGTGGTCACGGTGCCCAGCTCGGCCTTGAAGCGGATCGCGCCGTGGGTGTCCAGGGCGATCAGCGAATGTCCCGACTGGATCAGCGAGCGGACCCGGGAGCGGTAGAACGATCCCCCGTTGACCAGCGGCGAGTAGCCGAGCTCCTCCTCGAACATCAGGGCGCAGGCGGGCAGGACCAGATCGTACTCCCCCCCATGGCTGGCGCGCAGCGACTGCTCCGGCGCTACGGCGGGCGCGCCGGAAAGCGTCATCAAGGGCTGGTTGGGCCGCACGCTGAAGGCCTGCTGAGGTCCGTCGACGAGCACCTTCCACATGCCCATGACCGCTTCGGCGGGGCCGAAGCAGGAGGCAAAGCTGCGGTTCAGCGACCTCACCACCTGGCCGAATTCCTCGGCGTCCTCGGCGGTGACATTGATGGGGACGATGTTGGCCCCGATCCAGCAGGCCGAGACCAGCAGCGCGCCGTCGAACCTGCCCACGATGAGCGATCCGCCCAGTCCGGGCCGGGCGGATCCGGTGACCGCAAGCTGCGCATCCATGAAGATGTTGGCGACCGGGTCGGAGGAAACGAGGGCGCGGAGAGCCGAGGTGTCCGCATCGTCCAGGACGCGGATACCTGCCGAGAGTGACTCTCCGGCGCCCGGGTTGCGTCTAGCTGACGGTAACCACGGGGCCACCTTGGACAGGATTTTCTCCATCCACGTCCCCCATTTCCTCGGCGATGCGCATCGCCTCTTCAATCAGTGTCTCAACAATCTGGTCTTCGGGCACCGTCTTGATGACTTCGCCCTTCACAAAGATCTGTCCCTTGCCGTTGCCCGAGGCCACGCCGAGGTCCGCTTCGCGGGCCTCGCCCGGTCCGTTGACGACGCAGCCCATGACGGCCACGCGCAGCGGGACCTCGAGCCCCTCCAGCCCGGCGGTGACCTGGTCGGCCAGGGTGTAGACGTCGACCTGGGCGCGGCCGCAGGACGGGCAGGAAACGATTTCCAGCTTGCGCGGGCGCAGGTTCAGCGACTGCAGGATCTGCGCGCCGACCTTGACCTCTTCGACCGGCGGGGCCGAGAGCGAGACGCGGATGGTATCGCCGATGCCCTTGGAAAGCAGGGCGCCGAAGGCGGTGGCCGACTTGATGGTGCCCTGGAAGGCAGGTCCCGCCTCGGTGACGCCCAGGTGCAGCGGCCAGTCGCCTCGTTCTGCCAGGAGCTCGTAGGCGCGGACCATGACGACCGGGTCGTTGTGCTTGACCGAGATCTTGAAGTCGTGGAAGTCGTGCTCCTCGAAGAGCGAGGCTTCCCAGACGGCGGATTCGACCAGCGCCTCGGGGGTGGCCTTGCCGTACTTTTCCATCAGGCGGGGATCCAGCGACCCGGCGTTGACGCCGATGCGGATGGAGGTGCCGGCGGCCTTGGCGGCCTCGGCGATCTGCTTGACCTGGTCGTCGAACTTGCGGATGTTGCCGGGGTTCACGCGGACCGCGGCGCAGCCTGCATCGATGGCGGCGAAGACGTACTTCGGCTGGAAGTGGATGTCGGCGATCACGGGGATCTGCGACTTCTTTGCGATGATCGGCAACGCCAGCGCGTCGTCGGCCGACGGGCAGGCTACGCGCACGATGTCGCAGCCGGTGGCGGTGAGCTCGGCGATCTGCTGCAGCGTGGCGTTGATGTCGGTGGTCGGCGTCGTGGTCATCGACTGGATGCTGACCGGGCTGTCGGAACCGACGCCGACGGAACCGACCTTGATCTGTCGGGTCTTGCGTCGCGGTGCGAGGACCGGGGGTGGCGTCGATGGCATGCCGAGGCTGACCGGGATCGAGGTCAAGATTTCCTCCGAGGTGTTGAGAATGGAAGCTTTTTCCATTATCCCCCCGCGGTCCGACCCGTGGGGCCGTAATCTCGCAGGGCGAAGCCGGACGCGCGGGCACGGCGGCAAAGTGCCGTGATCACGCGGGTTTGCTACCTAGGCGTGGTGACTGAGCTCACCCGTGACCGGGCTCCATTCGGTGATCCGCAGGGCGGCAATGGAGCCGCTGACCGCGAACGGGTCGTTCTTCAGGGTTTCGGCCAGTGCCGCCTGGCAGGGCGCCGACAACAGCAACAGGGCGCCGGATCCGTCCACGTACGGGCCGGAGGCGACAAGCGCGATTTCGCCGGCCAATCCGGACAGGAACTCTCGGTGCCCGGGACGGTGCTCGTCACGGATGGCATCGGAACCGGCGGCGTACACATATTCGACTGCGAAAACACTCATGGGCAACAGCCTAATGCTTGTGAAAGCCAAACGGGTCACACCCCCACCGGAGGGCACTGTCGGGTCGGGCCACACACCGAGCCCTGATCTGCAGGTGCCACACCCAAGATCAGCGAGGGCGGCCCGGGGCAGAAGACAGAGGAAGTGTTTGCTCCCATCGTGCCAGTACCGGCCCACCGCTTCGCAGCATTGTCATGGTATTGCGTGCATTATTCGCGCAACCCGAGATCAGCTAGATCAAACTAGATACCCCATATGTCTGGGCCACCCCGTGCGCGCTCACCGTAAGCGTCAAAGCCTAGAAGTCATCTCCTGGATCCACACCCTCCGGCAGTGTAAAGCAGGCAGACCCCGATGAAATGTGGATCGTTCCGGGCTCATCTATGCCGAAGAGGTAGCTTTCCGCGCTATCTCGTGAGCGTAATTGCACCCGATAGTCTCCGACGATGTCGAAATCGGTTTTGATGGCGAAGGGACCATCTTGGTAGTGCGCCTCAATCGCCTTTAAGATTGATTCTTCCTCGGTGCCCTTAGTTAATGTGACGTTGGTTGAGCCGTCCCAAGTATGTTGTTCCTCGGAGCAACTGAACATCAGGCCCGTCTCCCGCTGCTCGATCTTGGCCACCTTGTCTTCGGGAATGAGGCCGGCGATTTCCCGCTCCATTGCCTGGGCCTTGGCCTTGGCTTCCTGCCACGTCAGCTCACTCTCCACAGGGGCATTCCCTCCGATTCCGGTCGTGCTGGTCGGCGCCCCGGACGTGCACCCAGTAAGCGCCACCAACAGAATCAACGCGGCAGCAGTCATACGTGTTCGAATCATTTCATTGCCCTCTCAAGCATGTCGTCATGTCCAATCCGTGGCGCAATCGTGGGTGGGCCGATTCAGCGAACAACCCGCCCGGCAACGCTGACGATTGCGCCGGCGCCTTGACCTTGAATACTCCGCAGATATCATCCTGGTGGGCGTCGCCATGACTGGTCCGTCGTCATTTACGTTGGCGGCGTCATTGCCAGATGACGCGGCGGTCAAGCGAACCACACCATCTGGGCGAGTCAGGATGTCGTCACCACTGCGATCGATGCCTAGAATTCTCCGCGTGAAGACACACCCTCCGGCAGCGCAAAGCAGGCAGAACCGGATGAGATGCGAATCGTATCGGTGTCCCATCCCGCCGAGATGAGGTAATTTTCTGCGGAATCGGGGTGCAACAACTGCACCCTGTAGTTGCCGCTAATATTCACGTCGTTTTCAACCGTGAAGTGGCTGTCCTGGTAGTGCGCTTCAATTGCCCTCACAAGAGGTTCCTCCTCTGCGTCTTTGACCAGGGTCACCATGGATGTTCCGTTCCAGTTATGTTCTGTCTCCGAACAACTGAGGAGGGTACCGGTTTCACCTTGCTCTATCTTGACCACTTTGTCTTTGGGAATTAGCTCCGCAATCTCTAGTTCGATTGCTTGGGAATGGGCTTTGGCTTCTTGCCAGGTCAACACACCCTCCGCGGGGGCCTTCCCTTCAGTTTCGGTCGTACTGGTCGGCGCCTCGGACGCGCACCCGGTAACCGCCACCAACAGCCCCAACACGGCCGTAGCACAGCGTGCTCGGATCATTTCATTACCCACTTAAACATGTCGTAGCGCTTCGCGATGATCTTGGTTCTCCGGGTCTGCCCCCCGCAATTTCACCTCGATCGTCAATCGGAAAACCTTTACCTTTAGGCCTGCATTTCAGGAGCACAACGCACGCAAGGGCACATAGCAAACAGCGCAATCCTGCCCACCTCTGCAGATTATCACAAAAGACTTTACAAAAGCCTCTCTCGCGGATCCTCAAAGTGCACGCCGCATTCAACGAGAGTGGGCGGCCAGCGGTGTCTTCCATGGTTGAGACGAGTTCCCCGGCAGGGAACAAGCTCGGCCATCACTACTACGGTCAATCGATGCCGAGATCCGCGAACACATCTCCGAGGATCGCTTGCCAAACAATGGCGAGTACGGTGGGAGGCTGCTGCAGTGGGCAGCACCGGCCACGTCGTCGGTCGAATCCCCCGGTAGACGTACCTAATTCGACATTTGCTGGAGTCGTTGCTCGATCGCCTGATTCGTTCCGATACACTTCGACAATTTGTTACTTAAGGGCGGAATTCTCGTCGCCGCCTACGGCGTGCGTCCGCCCGCCCGCCCGCCCGCCAAGGATGTCGATGCCAATGCCGTCAGCGCCAATGTCACCGCCGAACATCTGCCGGGCGACAAACGACCTCAGGAATGATCGCGAGGCTCCTTTACGTCCCCGCGCCGACGAAGCACCCGCCCAGCAATTCCACTTGAAACCTTGTCCGTTGCCGTTCGTGCCTTGCCTAGTGCTTCAGTGCCGAAGCGTTTCGTCGCATCGACCCCGCCTGCTCCCGTTTCGAGGGCTTTGTTAGTCGTGTTCTTTGCGAGGTCACGTGCATCGTTGCTGATGCGCTTGGTGGCGTCGAATCCATCTGCCCCCGTTTCGATGAGCCTGTTCCGAACATCGTCAACTGCTTCGATCCAACGTTTGGCTTCAACAGTTTGCTGGCCATCCTCAATTCCCAGGCATTTGTGGAAATCACCAACCGAAAGTTCAACCCTGTTACTCGAATGAACCACAGTGCGTGCGGATGCCGGATGAAGGAGGACTTTCGTGTTGGCCCATCCCGCGGCTGCATTCATTCTTCCAATCAGCTGTTCAGTACTTCGAGTAATCTGGTTCAGTCGGTTTTGCCGAGCAACACGAAGAGCCCGACGATGGTCGTCTAGTTCCTCAGGCGAGGCATCAAGTACACGGTCAAGTTCAAGCACCGCCAGCGCATCATATAGTTGGAAGCAACGAGCCAGGACCGCAATCCACTCTCGAACCTTAGGCTCTGCCTCAAGGATTACCTTGGCCAGATCTCCCATTTTTGACTTGCGCTCGATCTTCTCCGCGAGTGCGTCCAACTGACGCAGCGCGTACATCTGGGTGCTTGCAACTGTCAGAGGAGCCGCTTGCACTTTGGACCAGGTAACGTCCGAAACTCGCCCGACCGTATCGCGCGTAGTAATTGCGTCGTCGACAACCAGTCCAACCCCGATCATGTCGGCCAACACCGTGTCTTTCTGGGCACGAAGTATGTCGTCGACCTTCTCGTCGATTATCGCCAAGTAGTCCGTAATTTCGTCCATCGCCTGTTGCATCGCAACCTGCGACATGATCCCGGCGACGCCAGTCAGGACTGCAGGGTTAGTCAGAATCTGCGTCGGAGTCTTAACTATTTCGAGGAGACCAGTGATCTTTCCATTCTTCACGAGAACGGTCCGGCGAAACCCTTCCTCCGAACCTTTCATTAGGTCACTGGCTTTGAACGCTTTTGCTGATCTCTCGGTTAGTTTCACCCACCGACCAGCATTCGCAGCAATTTCGGAGCCGGCCTGCGCTACCCCGGCCCCTGCGCTGAAAGCCGTACCCAGCCTCTGCAATCCGAGGTCTTTGGACGGCAGGTTTTCAGAGGCCAGAAAGCGCTCAATTGCTAATGGATCGCCGATGAGCGCCATGCCGTTTTCATCACCGATGAGTTCGATTTCGTCGTCCACTGCAGTCTCCTCAGGCATGGAGCAGATAGCCCCAAATGTGGATGGAATCACTTCCAACCGGTGCGACCCACAGCACCACGAACAGCCTATGCCAAGAACCGCAAGCCCAAGCGAATGGCATATCGATGCGATTTCAGCCGAGCCGGCTGGATCCTGTCACTGCTCAAAGCAACAGCGGCCCCCTCCCACTCCCTCGTATGGGGTGGTGGGACGGGGCCGCTTCGAGGTGCAATAGCTCAGCCGAAGATCGACACCGGCTTGACGATGTCGGCGTAGATCAGCACCGCACCCATGACCAGCATGCCCACCGCGACCACGTAGGTCAGCGGCAGCAGCTTGGCGATGTCCACCGGCCCCGGATCCGGGCGGCGGAAGACCTTGGCGAAGAGGCGGCGCACCGCCTCGAAGAGCGCGCCGATGATGTGCCCGCCATCGAGCGGAAGCAGCGGGATCAGGTTGAAGACGAACAGGGCGATGTTCAGCCCGCCGATCAGCGAGATCAGGCTGGCCGCCTTGTCCACCACGCCGATCTGTTCCGTGGCGCTGATTTCCCCGGCGATGCGGCCCACGCCCACCACGGAGATCGGCCCGTTGGGGTCGCGCGGGGTGTCGGAGAACGCCGCCTTGCCCACCGCTGCCACGCGGGCGGGCAGGTCCAGCACCACCGCAGCGACGCCGGAAACCTGCTGGCCAACGGCCGGCAGGACCGCGGAGACCGGCTGCTGGATGTTGCTGATCTTCGAGCCCATGCCGATGAACCCGACCTCCACGGTCTGGGGCGTGCCGGAGGCGTCGGTGACGACCTGGCCCTCGTCGTTGATCACCGGGCGTTCGGTCTTGTAGGGGGTGATGGTGGTGGAGTGCTCCACGCCCTCGCGCTGGTAGGTGAGCGGGACCGATTCACCGGCGTGTCCGCGGATCGCCTGGGTCAGGCCCACCCAGTCGGTGGTGCCCACCGGTGCTCCGTCGAAGGAGGTGATCACATCGCCCGGGCGCAGGCCCGCGGCATAGGCCGGGCCGGGGGCGTCGGAGGGCAGGCAACCGTTGTTGACCGAAGAGTCGCGCGAGGATTCCTCGCCGAGCGGCACCACGCACTGGTAGACCTCGTCGACGGTGCTGGTCTGGGCCGGCATCCCGAAGCCGACGGTGACGATGCCGATCATGACCACGCCGATGAGCAGGTTCATGACCGGGCCGCCGAGCATGATGATGATGCGCTTGTAGACGGGCAGCTTGTAGAACAGCCGATTGTCGTCCCCGGGCTGCAGCTGCTCGGCCGCCGCGTGCCTGGCCTCGTCGGCCATCTGCTGGAACATGCCGGTGGAGGACTTGCGCAGGATCGGGGCGTCGGTGGCGCCGATATCCCCCTTGTTCCGCGCCGGCGGGTACATCCCGATCATGGAGATGTAGCCGCCCAGCGGGATGGCCTTGAAGCCGTATTCGGTCTCCCCGCGCCGGAAGGACCACAGCGTCTTGCCGAAGCCGATCATGTACTGGGGCACGCGCACGCCAAAGCGCTTGGCGGGGACCAGGTGCCCGACCTCGTGCAGGCCAATGGAAAAGCCGACGGCGATGACCATGACCAGCACGCCGAGGATGAAAAGTAGAACGCTCACAGTGATTCCAAACGCTTGGCGGCTTCGGTTCGTGCCCAGGTTTCGGCGGCAAGCACCGAATCCAGGTCAAGGGTGCCTGACTCGGGGGCATAGCCCTGCAGGATCTTCTCGACGGTTTCGACGATGTCGGTGAAGCGGATGGCCCCGGCGTGGAACGCCTCGACGGCTTCCTCGTTCACCGCGTTGTACACGGCCATGTGGGTGGGCGAGGCGGCCGCTGCCGCCTTGGCCAGCTCGATGGCGGGGAAGGCTTTGGCATCCAACGGCTCGAAGGTCCAGGAGGCGGCTGCGGACCAGTCGCACGGGGCGGTGGCGCCGGGCACCCGGGCCGGCCAGCCGATGCCCAGCGCGATGGGCAGGGCCATGTCCGGCGGGGAGGCCTGGGCGATGGTGGAGCCGTCGATGAACTCGACCATGGAATGCACGATGGATTGGGGGTGCACCACCGCCTCGATGCGATCCAGCGGCACGTCGAAGAGCAGGTGCGCCTCGATGACCTCCAGGGCCTTGTTGACCATGGTGGCCGAGTTGGTGGTCACGACCTTGCCCATGTCCCAGGTCGGGTGGGCCAGCGCCTGGGCGGGGGTGACGTCGCGCAATTTCTCGCGGTCCCAGCCGCGGAAGGGCCCGCCGGAGGCGGTGACGATCAGCTTGTGCACTTCCTCCGGGGTCCCGGCGCGCAGAGCCTGGGCCAGCGCGGAGTGCTCGGAATCCACCGGGACCAGCTGGCCGGGGGCGGCCGCGTCCTTGACCAGCGCGCCTCCGACGATCAGCGACTCCTTGTTGGCCAGGGCCAGCAGGTGGCCGGCGTTCAGGGCCGCAAGCGTGGGGGCCAGGCCGATGGAGCCGGTGATGCCGTTGAGCACCACGTCGGCGTCCGGGAAGGAGGCGATCTGCGTTGCCGCGTCGGGGCCGGCGAAGAGCTGCGGGTCGTAGTCCTGGACCCCGGCGGCATCCTTGGCGGCCGCCAGGGCGGCGGACAGCGCGTCGACGTCAGGGTGGGCGCAACCCACCGCCTGGGCGCGCGTGGCTACCGCCTGGGTGGCCAGCAGGGGCAGGTTGTGGCCGCCCGAAAGGGCTGCGACGGCAAACCGCTCGGGTGCCGCGGCGATGACCTCGAGGCCCTGGGTGCCGATGGACCCGGTGGAGCCGATCAGCGTGATGCGGCGGATGGTGCCGGGGATCGGCGCGGTGAAGGCCGTGGCCGGGCGGGGGGCGGAAAACTGCGCAATGTTCACCTGACCCATTATGTCCGCACTTGCTGTGCCAACCCAATGAACCGGCCCGCGGGCAAGCGCCGCCGGGGATCGGCTTAAGCAAGCGCGGCCCCCGATTCCCCCTCGAAGGAGGGAAACGGGGGCCACGAGGCGTTGCAGATATCAGCGATGCGTCTTGCCGCTGTGGCGCGGGCCGTGGATGTCCATGACCTTCACCTCTGCCGGCTCGGCGGCCTCGCCGGGGGCGGCCGCGGAGTCGGGCTCCACCACGACGGGCTCGACGAGCTCCTCGAGTTCGGCCGCGGCCTTCGGGAACAGGCGGCGGAACAGCATCGCGGCCAGCGGCCAGAGCAGGACCAGTGCGATGATCACGTAGACGACCACGGCGATCGGCTCGCTGAACAGTCCGGCCGGGTCCCCGCCACTGAGCTGCAGGGACTTGCGCAGCTCCTCCTCGGCCCGGGGGCCAAGGATCACGCCGATTATCAGAGGCAGCACCGGGATGCCAAAGCGGCGCATCGCGAACCCCAGCGTGCCCAGCACCAAAAGCAGGACCAGGTCGAAGGCCTGCAGGTTCACCGCGTAGGCGCCCAGCGTGGCAAAGAACAGGATGCCCGCGTAGAGGTACTGCCGCGGCAGCTGCAGCAGCTTGGCCCACAGCGGCGCCATCGGCAGGTTGACCAGCAGCAGCAGCGCGTTGCCGATGAACAGGCTGGCGATCAACGCCCACACCAGCTTCGGCTCCTCCTCGAAGAGCAGCGGGCCGGGCTGGACCCCCAGCTGCATGAGCGCCAGGAGCATGACCGCGGCGGTCGCGTTGGTCGGCAGGCCCAGCGCCAGCATCGGGGTCAGCGTGCCCGCGGCCGAGGCGTTGTTGGCCGCCTCGGGACCCGCGACGCCCTCGATGGCGCCGTGGCCGAATTCCTCCGGGTGCTTCGAAAGCTTCTTCTCGGTGATGTAGGACAGGAACGTCGGGATCTCCGCGCCTCCGGCGGGCAGGGCGCCGAAGGGGAAGCCGTACGCGGTGCCGCGCAGCCAGGGCTTCCAGGAACGCTTCCAGTCCGCCTTGCCCATCCACGGGCGCCCGACGGGAATCGTGTGGGTGGCGGTCTTGCGCAGGTGCGCGGCGATCCACAGTGCCTCGCCGATGGCGAAGATCGCCACGGCAACCACCACGATGTCCAAGCCGTCGGCGAGCAGCGGCTGGCCGAAGACCAGCCGGCCCTGGCCGCTGACCGGGTCCAGGCCGACCAGGCCGATGGCCAGGCCCAGGCCCAGCGCGGCAAAGCCGCGCAGCTTGGAGGATCCCAGCACTGCGGTCACGGCGATCAGCGCCAGCAGCATGATCGCCAGGTAGCTCGGGTTGCCCAGGGACACGGCGAACTTCACCACCCACGGTGCGATGGTTGCCAGCAGCGCGGTGCCGATGGTGCCGGCAACGAAGGAGCCGATCGCCGCCGTCGCCAGCGCCTGGGCGGCGCGGCCGGCCTTGGCCATCTTGTGGCCTTCGATGGCGGTGATGACCGTGGCGGACTCACCGGGGGTGTTCAGCAGGATGGAGGTGGTCGAGCCGCCGAACATCCCGCCGTAGTAGATGCCGGCGAACATGATCATGGCGCTGGTGGGTTCCAGCCCGTAGGTGACCGGCAGCAGCAGCGCGATGGCCATGGCCGGGCCGATGCCCGGCAGCACGCCGATGGCGGTGCCCAGCAACACGCCCATCACGGCGAAGAGCAGGTTGACGGGGGTCACTGCGGTGGCGAACCCCTGCATCAGCAGGTTGAATGTTTCCACTTAGAGCACTCCCTTGAGCAGGCCGGCCGGCAGGTGGATGCCCAGCCCCAGGTAAAAGCCGTAGAAGGTGCCCACGGCCAGGGCCACGGAAATCAGTCCGTCACGGATGTAGTTGCGCCCGCCCAGGGCCAGGACGCTGCCCCAGAAGAGGATGGTCCCGGAAATGGGCCAGCCGAGGAGGTCGATGAAGACGATGTTGAGGATGAAGACCAGCACCAGGGGAACGACGACCTTCCAGTCGATGGGCGTTCCCATCTCGATGTCCTCGCCGTCCCCCGGCTCCGCCGTTCCCCCGCGCAGGATGTTCACGGCGAGCAGGACGGCGCAGGCCAAAAGCAAGGTCCCCACGATGTAGGGAACGGTCTTGGGACCCAGCCCGTCGGACTGCTGGTAGGGCACGTGCAGCCCCGCGGCGTCGATCAGCACCATGGCCCCGACCGCCCCGAGCAGGGCCGCGAAGCCCAGCTCGGAACGGTCCTTGAGCCAAATGGCTACTGGTTTCATGCCAATCCCAAGGCGGTCAGGACGTCGGAAACCCGCTTGTCCTGGTCGGTGAGGAAGCCGGCGAACTCGTCCCCGGTGATGAAGGCATCGGTCCAGCCGTTGGTCTTCAGTGCAGCCTTCCATTCCTCGGAGGCGTGCATCTTCTCCAGCGTGGCGATCCAGCGCGCCTTGGCCTCGTCGCTGATGCCCGGAGGGGCCACCAGGCCGCGCCAGTTGCTGAATTCCAGGTCGATGCCCGATTCCTTCAGGGTCGGGGCGTCAACGCCCTCGAGGCGCTCGGCGCCGGAGGTTGCCAGCACGCGGACGTCGCCGGACTGGATCTGCTTCAGGAACTCGCCGGCACCGGATGCCGCGAAGCCCAGCTTGTTGCCCAGGATCGCCGGCAGCAGGTCGCCGCCGCCGTCGTAGGAGACGTAGTTGACCTTTTTCGCGTCGATGCCCACGGCCTGGGCCAGCTGCATCGGCAGCAGGTGGTCGGGGCCGCCCGGCGAGGAGCCGCCGCCCACGGCCAGCTTGGACGGGTCCTTCTTCCAGGCCGCGACGAGGTCCTCGATGGTCTTGTACGGGGAGTCCTTGGAGACCATGATGGCTCCGGGCTCCTGGATGAGCCGGGCGATCGGGGTGGTGTCCGTCAGCCGGGCGTCGGTGTCGTTGGTGTAGCTCGCGCCGACCACGCCCAGGCCCATGAGCATGCCGAGGTCGTTGTTGCCCTTTTCGTTGACGATGCGGGCCAGGCCCACGGTGCCGCCGGCACCTGCGAGGTTGAAGACCTCGACCGACTTGGCAATGTCGGCTTCCTCCATGACCTGGGCGCTGACGCGGGCCGTGGTGTCGTAGCCTCCGCCTGGGCTGTTGGGGACCATGATGCGCAGGCCGGTCACCGGACCGGATTCGGCCGCGCTGCCGGAGGCGCCGGCGTCGTTGCCGGTGACTCCGCAGCCGGTGGCGGCAAGCATGATGCCGGCGGCCACGGCCGCCAGCTTCAGGATGTTGGTACGTCCCATGGTGATTCCCATCTCAAATGCGAGTGAATGATGTGCACCACATTAGGCCGCGTTCGCGGCCGGGCAATTCTTGTGTTCGCAAAGAAAGTTTTGTACATAGTGTTCACGGTCACATTCGGTGCGGATGCCCGATTTGGGTAGAGTACACGCCGATGGCACATGCCGGATCGGGCGATTGGCGCCGGGTCCGCCGTGGCACGGAAAGGACCGCCGGTGTCCGGCCACTCCCCCGCCCCGCGATGGGGCCGCACCGCCCGGTTGAGTCTCGCGGGCCAGTTCCTGGGGCTGCAATTGCTGATCCTGCTGGCGGTCATGGCCGGGGTCCTGGCCATGTCCCTGGCCCAGGCCACCCAGACCTTTGAACGCGTCGAGTCCCGGCGCTCGCTGGCGGCGGCCGAAAACCTCGCCGCGACCCCGCTCGTGCGGGCCCTGCTGCCCGAGGCGAAGCCCCGCTTCGGCTCGGCCCTGCCCTCCATCACCGAATCGGTGCGCTCGGTCTCCGGCAGCAGCGAGTCGCTGTTGGTCAATGCCCAGGGCATCGTGGTGACCGCCTCCAACCCCGCGCTGCTCGGGGAGATGTTCCCCCTGGGCGAGTCCGACGTGATGGAGGGCCGGGCATGGACCGGGTCCACGCAGCGCAGCGGCGTCAAGATGCTCGAGGCACATGTCCCGGTGCTCGACGACGGCGGACAGCTCGTGGGCTTCGCCTCCATGGGCCGCAGCTATCCGTCGCTCGTGGAACGCCTTCTCGAGGCCACCCCCAATTTGTTGGTCTACCTGGGGATCTCCCTCGCCCTGGGCACGCTCGGCTCGCTCCTGCTCTCCCGCCGCGTCAAGCGGCAGACCCTGGGCCTGGAGCCTGCGGAAATCACCGGGCTGGTGGAACACCGCGAGGCCATCCTGCACGGCGTCAAGGAGGGTGTGGTGGCCATCGACCTGCGCGAACGCATCACGCTGGCCAACGACGCTGCGCGCAGGCTGCTGGGCTGGCCCGAGGACTGCGAGGGACGGACCCTGCAGGACCTCGCGATCGACGCGGCGCTGCGCGAGGTGCTGACCATGAAGCAGGCGGACGCCGACCGGCTGGTGCTGGTCGGCGAGCGCATGGTGGTGCTGAACCGACGCCCCATTCAATCCCGTGGCCGGCTGGTCGGGTCGGTGACCACTCTGCGTGACCGGACCGAATTGACGACCCTGGAAAAGGAACTGGGGGCCACGCGCATGACGACCGAGACGCTGCGCGCCCAGACCCACGAATTCGCCAACCAGCTGCACACCATCTCCGGGCTGATCCAGCTGGAAGAATACGACGAGGTGCTCACCTACGTGAACGGGGTGAGCTTCAGCCGTACGCGGCTGCTGGACGATGTCACCCACCGCGTTGCCGATCCCACGGTTGCCGCGCTGCTCATCGCCAAGTCCGCCCTGGCCTCGGAGCGCGGCGTGGGCATCGACCTCGATCCCGAATCGCGCCTTGGACGAGTGGACGAGGCCCTGTCCCGGGACCTGACCACGGTGGTCGGCAACCTGGTGGACAACGCCATCGACGCGGTGGCCGGACGCGAAAGCGCCAAGGTCAACGTCCGGGTGTCGGAGGAGGACGAGGTGGTCGTGGTGTCGGTGCACGACACCGGCGGCGGGATCGATGCCGGGAACATTGCTAAGATCTTCGTCCAGGGCTACAGCACCAAGGCCTCGTCGTCCGAGGCGGGGCGCGGCTTCGGCCTGGCGCTAACCCGCCTGGTGTGCCTGCGCCGCGGCGGCGACGTCACGGTCGCCAACGACGAGGGGGCGGTCTTCACGGCCCGCCTGGGGAAAAAGGTTCAGTCATGATCAAGGTGCTCATCGTCGACGACGACTTCATGGTCGCGCGGATCCATTCGGGATTCGTCGCGCAGATGCCCGGCTTCGAGGTTGTCGGGGTCGCGCGCACCGGGGCCCAGGCCCTGACCGAGGCCCGCCGCCTCCAGCCGGACCTGGTGCTGCTGGACATCTACCTGCCCGACATCTACGGGCTTGAGCTGCTGGGGCAGTTGCGCGCGGCAGTCCCCGAGCTCGACGTGCTGGTGATCAGCGCCGCCCGGGAGGCCGAGACCGTGCGCCGGGCGCTGCGCGGGGGCATAGTGCACTACCTCATGAAGCCGTTCACCCAGGCGGACCTGCACCAGCGCCTGGAGCACTACCGGCGCACCTACCGTTCGCTGGGCTCGGCCGCCACCGCCGACCAGTCCGACGTGGACGCGGTCTTCGGCATGGCCGGGGCCGACAAGCCGCTGCCCAAGGGCTGCGCGGCGGAAACCATGGAACGGGTGCAGTCCATCTTGCGCGACGCGGAGGCGGACCTCTCCGCGCTGGAGGTCGGCGAGATGCTGGGCCTGTCCCGGGTCAGCGCGCGGCGCTACCTGGAGTACCTCAATGAGGTGGGGCAGGCGCAGGTGGACCTGCGCTACGGCGGCGGACGCCCGGAGCGGCGCTACAGCTGGCGCGGCCCCAAGGCGGACTAGGCCCAGTCGTCCGCGCCGAAGGACCCGTTCTGCAGCTTCTGGTGCGCCTCGCGCGTGAACATCAGGCACACGCGGGTCGCCTCGGCCACGGTGATGCCGTCCTGGTTCTTGCCCACGTGGGAGAAGGTTGCCACCCCGAGCCCCGGCCGGGAGTTGGAGGGGCGCAGGTCCACGATCCGCGTCTGGGTGTAGAGCGTGTCCCCCGGGAAGAGCGGGTGCGGGAAGCGCACGTCGGTCAGGCCCAGCTGGCCCATCAGCGTCCCCTGGGTCAGCTGCGACACCGACTGTCCCACCATGGTGGCCAGGGTGAACATCGAGTTCATGACCCGGCGCCCGAAGGGCTGGGTCGCGGCGAAGGCCGCGTCCAGGTGCAGCGCCTGGGTGTTCATGCTCAGGGCCGTGAACAGGACGTTGTCCGCCTCCGTCATGGTGCGCCCGGGCGAGTGCACGTACACCGCGTCGGCATCAAGTTCCTCGAAGTACAGGCCCCGCTCGTGGATTTCACGCACATCGTCCCGCTCTGACATGGTCCTCACGCACCTCTCGCGCTGGGGTGTTTCCGCCGCCGCACCGCTCCCGGTTGGGGGGTGCGGTGCGGCGGGGCCACCTTCCGAACAATCCTTGTTCTCGTATCCTACAAACATTCGGGCCGGTGGCCCCCGATTCCTAGAGACCCAGCGAGCGGGCGATCAGCAGCAGCTGGACCTCGGTGGTTCCCTCGCCGATTTCCAGGATCTTCGAATCCCGGTAGTGCCGGGCCACCAAGGACTCGTTCATGAACCCGTAGCCGCCGAAGATCTGCGTGGCGTCGCGGGCATTGTCCATGGCGGCCTCCCCGGCCACCAGCTTGGCGATCGCCGCCTCCGTCTTGAAGTCCTGGCCCGCGAGCATCTTGGCCGCCGCCGCGTAGTAGGCCAGGCGCGAGGTGTGGACCCGGGCGGCCATCCGGGCGATCTTGAAGGAGATCCCCTGGTTGGATCCGATGGAGCGCCCGAAGGTCGTGCGGGTCTTGGCGTAGGCGGTCGCCTCGTCGAGGCAGCCCTGGGCCGCCCCGGTGCCCAGCGCGGCAATCGCGATGCGCCCCTCGTCGAGGATCGACAGGAAGTTCGCGTAGCCGCGCCCGCGCTCCCCCAGCAGGTTCTCCTCCGGGACGCTCGCGTTCTCGAACCTCAGCGGATGGGTGTCCGAGGCGCGCCAGCCGACCTTGTCATAGGCGGGGTCCACGGTGTACCCGGGGGTATCGCGCGGCACCAGGATCGTGGAGATCTCCTTGGCGACGGAGCCGTCGGCCTTCGTCTGGGTCCCGGTGACGGCGGTGACCGTCACCAGGGTGGAGATGTCGGTGCCGGAGTTGGTGATGAATTCCTTGGACCCGTTGAGCACCCACGACCCGTCCTTCAGGGTCGCGGTGGTGGCGGTGCCGCCGGCATCGGACCCGGCCCCGGACTCGGTGAGCCCGAACCCCGCCAGTTCCGCTCCCGAGCACAGTGCCGGCAGCCAGCGGTCCTTCTGGGCCTGGGTGCCGAAGCGGTGGATGGGCATGGCCCCCAGGCTGACGCCCGCCTCCAGGGTGATGGCCACCGACTGGTCGACCCGCGCCAGCTCCTCGATGGCCAGGGAGAGCGCGAAGTAGTCCCCGCCCATGCCGCCGACGTCCTCAGAAAAAGGCAGGCCGAACAGGCCCATCTGCCCCATCTGGGAGATGACCTCGTAGGGGAAGGAGTGCGCAGCGTCGTGCTTCGCCGAAACCGGCGCCACGACCTCGTTGGCGAACTCGCGCACCGTCTTGGCGAGTTCCAGGTAGTCCTCGTTGAGTTCCAGGTTGATCATGTTCCCTGTGCCCCTTTCGCTGGTGGCCGTGGATGCCCGGTTGCCGTGGGCCGGGTGGGCCGCACGGGGCGAACGTTGCGCGGTTGCGCTCCGCTTGGGCTTTGTCCCCTGACCACGTATTGTTAGTGATCATTAACTGAGTCCGAGGCTAGTGGCGCGCGCCACACTTGTCCAGCCTCCCGGAAAAGTTGCGCCGGTGCCCCGCGGGCGCAAGCGCCGAGTCAAGAAGGAGCGGTGGAGCGTGAACGGAAATCCCAAGGACCCGACGGCGACCGACCGCGAACGCGCCAAGGCACAGCGGCGCCAGGACCTCTTGGCGGAGGCCACCCGGCTCTTCGCCATCCGCGGCTATGCCGGGGTCTCGCTCGAGGACCTCGGGGCGGCCTGCGGCATCAGCGGACCGGCCGTGTACCGCCACTTTTCCGGCAAGTCCGCGGTCCTCATTGCCTTGCTGGTGGGGGTCAGCCAGGACATGGTGGACGGCGGGCGAAAGGTAACGGACGCCGGCGGGACCGCCGCCGAGACGCTCACGCGGCTGATCGCCTTCCACACCGACTTCGCCCTGGCCCGCCCGGACATCATCCAGGTCCAGGACCGCAACCTGGAGACCCTGCCCGCGGCCGAACTGCAATTGGTGCGCAAGCTGCAGCGCGAATACATCGGGATGTGGACCGAGCAGCTGCACCAGATCCACCCGGGGGAAACCAACGCCGTCATCCGGTTCCGGGCCCATGCGGCCTTCGGCCTGCTCAACTCAACCGCGCATTCGGCGCACTCCCCGCGCACCTCCAAGGCCGGGTTGCGCAGGCTCCTGAACCAGATGGCCGCATCAGCCCTGTTCACACCGGTAGGCTAGGGCCTAGACGTTGACCACAAAGAGAGAGGCAGTGACCGTGCAGCTACGGCCTTTGCAGCCCGAAGACCTGGATCAGTTCTTCGATCACCAACAGGACCCCGAAGCCAACCTCATGGCTGCCTTCACGGCCCGGAACCCCGCTGACCGCGGGGTCTTCGACCACCACTGGGGTTCGATCATCAATGACCCCAAGGTCATTGTGCGCACCATTGAGCACGACGGCGAGGTCGCCGGTTCGATCCTGGTCTTCGAGAACGAGACCATCCCGGAGATCAGCTTCTGGACCGCCAGCCGCTACTGGGGCCAGGGCATCACCACCAGCGCCGTGGACGCTTTCCTGGCCGAGTACACCGCCCGCCCGCTGCGCGCCCGCGTGCCGCAGGACAACATCGGCTCCATCAAGATCCTGGAACGACGTGGTTTCAAGGTCATCGACGAGGCAGCCGACTTCTCCAACGCCCGCGCCGCGGTCGTGAAGGAATTCATCATGGAGCTCAGCTAGCTCCCTGCGCGCAGACTTCGCCCCCTTGGGGGCACGGCAATGGCCGGGAAGCCCCTCGGGGGCTTCCCGGCCATTGTTCTGCCGCGGCGGATCAGCTGTCGGGGTTCTCCACCGACATCAGCAGGCGCCTGGCCTCGCGGCGCATGGCCTGCTCCCTGGGCTCCGGGACCGGGGCCGCGGCCAGCAGCCGGCGGGTGTAGTCGTGCTGCGGCGCGTGCAGCACGTCGCGCACCCTGCCCTGTTCCACCGACTTCCCGTCCTTCATGACCACCACGCTGTGCGCCAGCAGGTCCACCACGGCCAGGTCGTGGCTGACGAACAGGCAGGCGAACTCGTAGCGGGCCTGCAGCTCCTGGATCATCTCCAGCACCGCCGCCTGCACCGAGACGTCCAGCGCGCTGGTCGGTTCGTCGGCGATCAGCAGCTCCGGATCAAGGGTCAGCGCCCGGGCGATGCACACGCGCTGGCGCTGGCCGCCGGAGAGCTCGTGCGGGTAGCGGTTGATGACCGAGGTCGGCAGGTGCACGGCCTCGAGCAGCTCGGAGGCGCGCCTGATGCGCTCGGCGCGGTTGCCGACCTTGTGCACCACCATCGGCTCGGTGATGCAGTCCCCGATCGGGAAGCGCGGGTTCAGCGACGCGGCGGGGTCTTGGAAGATGACCCCGATCTTGGCGCGGATGGCGCGGGCCGCCTTGGGCCGCAGCGTGGCCAAGTTGGTGCCCTGGACCGCCAGCACCCCGGAGGCCACGGGCAGCAGCCCCAGCACGGCCTTGGCCACGGTGGACTTGCCGGAACCCGACTCCCCCACGATGCCCAGGATCTCCCCGCGACCCAGCTCGAAGGACAAGTCGTCCACGGCCCGGAACTTGGTGCCGCGCATGTCGTACTCGAGCACCAGGTTCCGCGCCTCCAGGACCAGCTTGCGGTGCGGGTCCACGGGGGCGAGCGGCTCCGGAACCCAGGCCCCCGTCACATCCACCGCTTCGAGCCGGGGCACGGAGGCCAGCAGCTTCTGCGTGTAGGGGTGCTGCGGGTGGTTGAGCACTTGGTCCACGGTGCCGGTCTCCACCAGCGAGCCGTGGAACATCACCGCGACGCGGTCCGCGAGGTCCGCGACCACGCCCATGTTGTGGGTGATCAGCAGGATGCCGGTGTTCAGCTTGTCCTTGAGCTCGCGCAGCAGGTCCAGGATCTCGGCCTGCACCGTCACGTCCAGCGCGGTGGTCGGCTCGTCGGCGATTATGACCTTCGGGTCGCAGGAGATCGCCATGGCGATCACGATGCGCTGGCGCTGGCCGCCGGAGAACTGGTGCGGGTACTGCTTGATGCGCTTGCGCGGGTCGGGGATGCCGACCATGCCCAGCAGCTCGATGGCGCGCGCGGTCGCGTCCTTGCCGTAGGCCAGGCCGTGCAGTTCCAGGGATTCGGTGAGCTGGCGCTCGATGGTGAGCACCGGGTTCAGCGCGGTCATCGGTTCCTGGAAGACCATGGCGATGTCGGTGGCGCGCATCTTGCGCATCCGGCTCTCCGCCATGCCCACGACATTGACGCCCCCGACCAGTGCCTTGCCGGTGATGTAGGCGTTGGAGGGCAGCAGCCCGATGGCCGCGGTGGAGGTCACCGACTTGCCGGAGCCCGATTCGCCCACCAGCGCCACGACTTCCCCGGGGTACACCTCCAGGGAGAGCCCCTTGACGGCGTGCACGTCGGAGAACTCGGTCTCGAAGGAGACGTTGAGGTTCTCGAAGCTCAGCGCGGTGGCGTTCCCGAGAGGGGGTGTGGAGATGCTCATTCGGAAACCTCTTCCTTCTTGGTGCGGCGCCTGGCCTTGCGGGTCTGGCGCGGGTCAAAGGCGTCGCGCAGCCCGTCGCCCAGGAAGTTCACGCTCAGCGCGATCGCCAGGATGATCATGCCCGGCCACCAGAACAGCCAGGGCCGGTTGGTGAACGCGTTTTGGTATTGGCTGATGAGCAGGCCCAGCGAGGAATCCGGCGGCTTCACCCCGAAGCCCAGGTAGGACAGCGAGGTCTCCAGCAGGATGGCCCCGGCGATCGCGAACGTCGCGTTCACGACGATGACGCCGATGGTGTTGGGCAGCAGGTGCTTGAGGATGACGCGGCGGGTGGTGGCACCCATGGACTGGGCGGCCGCCACGTATTCGCGTTCGCGCAGCGAGAGCACCTCGCCGCGCACCAGCCTGGCCAGGCCGGTCCAGGTGACCAGGCCAAGCACCAGGGCCAGGGCGATGGTGGTGTTTCCGGTGCGGCTGGCGATCTGCCCCAGCACGGCGGCGAGGACCAGCAGCGGGATCACGATGAACAGGTCGGTCATGCGCATCAGCGCCGCATCGATCCAGCCGCGGTAGTACCCCGCCACGGCGCCGATGACGGCGCCGATCACGGTGGCAACGAACCCGACGATGACGGCGATGATGATCGACTGCTGGGTGCCGCGCATCACCAGCGCGAAGTAGTCCTTGCCCGTGGAGTCCTGGCCGAAGGGGTGCTCGCCCCAGGCCAGGCCCGGACCTCCCAGCCAGGACGGCAGCACCGAGAGCGTGGGACGTCCCCCGTCGATGACGGATCCGGCCATGGTGTAGTCCTTGTCCCACCAGCCCGGGATGCCCGCGTAGCCGATGGAGCTGAAGGCCATGACGGCGATGAAGACCAGCACGATGGTCGAGATCATGGCGGCCCGGTGGGCGATGAAGCGGCGGCGGACCAGTTGGCCCTGGCTGAGCGAGACGGTGTCCTTGCGGGCCAGCGCCGCGTCCTCGGCCTCGGCCAGCAGGACGGCGGGGGCCTCGGTGGGTTCCTTTTCGATGGTCATCGCAGTCCCTCCCGTGCGCCGTGGTGGTTCGTGTGCTTGTTCATACCCTGATCCTCGGGTCCAGAATTGCGTAGAAGATGTCGGCCAGCATGTTGAACACGACCGCCGCGGTGCCTGTCACCAGGAAGAATGCCATCACCGGGGCCGGGTCCACCTGCATCAGGCCGGTTCGGAACAGCTCGCCCATGCCCTTCCAGCCGAAGACCGACTCGGTGATCACCGCTCCGCCGATCAGCCCCGCGAAGTCGAACGCGGCGATGGTGACGATGGGGATCATCGCGTTGCGGAAGGCGTGGCGGAAGATCACCGTGCGCTCGCTCAATCCCTTGGACCGGGCGGTGCGGATGTAGTCCTGCTGCCCGACTTCCAGCATCGAGGAGCGGGTGTACCGGCTGTAGCTGGCCAGCGAGATGATCGCCAGCAGGATGGTGGGCAGCAGCAGCTGGGTCCCCTTGTCCAGGAAGTCCTCCCAGAAGGTGCCGGCGAAGTTCGGCGTCTGCGAACCGATGGTGGCGATCGGCCGGGGCTTGAGCATCAGGAATCCGGGCCACGCACGGAAGATGTGGTCCAGGGCGGTCAGTCCCGCCATGACCAGCCCGGTGGCGACCGAGACGCCCATGGCCGGTCCGCGCAGGTGGCCGCCCAGGTACTTGCCCAGCAGCGCCGGGACGAGCACGGCCAGGATGCCCCCGCCGGCAAGGATGAACCAGTTGGGGTTCTCCAGCACGCCGAAGGCCGCGAAGTAGACGATGGCGCCCAGCGCCACGGTTCCCAGCGCCGGGTAGAGCACCTTGGTGTTGCGCAGCCCGACGGTCATGGCGGTGCCGCTGAGCGCGACGCCGAGCCCGAGCAGCAGCACGCCGCCGAATCCCAGCTGCGGGAAGCGGAAGAAGTTCAGCCACGTGAGGTACGGGATGGCGACGGCAACGAAGGCGGCCGCCACGGCGAAGGTGATGATGCGCCGCTTGAGGGGGCCGGCCAGGAAGACCTGCATCAGGAAGCCGACGAGCAGCGCCATGGCGGCGATCTGCGGCGGGGAGAAGGCGGGGTCGCGCATCCAGTCGTTGTAGCCGATGGCCAGGTACTCCTTGAGCAGCACGGCCGCCCAGAAGACCGGAAGGGAGAAGAACATGAACGTCAGGAAGGTGACGCCGTAGTCCAGGCCCGAGTATTGGCGCACCGCCGTCAGCACGCCGATGGCGATGCCGACGATCGCGGCGAGCACCGTGGCCAGCAGGACCAGGCGCAGGGTGGAGCTGGCGGCCAGGCTGAGCAGCGCGCTGACCTCCACGCCCTGGCGGCTGGTGCCCAGGTCGCACTGCAGCGCGAAGCACTTGCCGACGCCCACCAGCCAGGTCCAGTAGCGCTGGTACCAGGGCATGTCCAGGTTCATGAACTCGATGCGCCGCTGCATCAGGGTTTCGCGGTTTTCCGCGTTGCTTTCCCGCAACTCCGCCAGCGGGTCTCCGGAGTTGATCACGAGGACGTAGAGCAGGAGCGAGGCCGCGAATAGGATCCCTATCGACGCGCCCAGCCTGCGGAGAATAAATCTCAACACTGCAAATAGCTACCTTTCTAGCCGATGTGCCCGTGGCCTGTGGGCCAACGGACACGTGGGGCCCGACGCTGGTTGCGCCAGGCCCCACGTTCTTACCGTTTTACCGTCGATCGGCTATTCGGCGCGGACCCACTGTTCCGCGTTCCAGACCAGCCCGTTCTGGGTGGCCGTCTTGCGGACGTTGAGCACGTTCGCGGCGGAGGCCCCCAGGCCCGGGTGGGCGAAGACCGGGATGCCGAAGAGGTCATCCCAAAGCAGCTTCTCGATCTTCTTGGTCTCCTCCGCGTGGACGTTGGTGTCCAGGGTGGTGGTCAGGCGCTCCCAGGCCGCGTCGACCTCGGTGTTGGAGTACTTCCCGTAGTTCTGCGGCTTGCCCGTGCCGTAGATGTTCTCGCCGGAGGTGATCTGGCCGGATCCGGCCCAGGCGAACAGTGCAACCTCGTAGTCGCCGCGTTCCATGGTGCCGCCGGGTGCGAAGAAGTCCGCATTGCCGGCGTCCACGACCTCGAAGCCAGCCTGGTCACAGGAAGACTTGATCATGGCGACTTCCTCGGCGCGGCGCGGGTTCGGTGCAGAGTACCCGATGCGGACCTTGGGCTTGTCGACGCCTTCGGTCTCGAGGATCTTCTTGGCGCCCTCGATGTCGACGTTGTCGTACTGGCCCGCGTAGGCGGCACCCACGACATCGTCGTAGCTGTCCTGGAACGGGAAGACCTCGCGGGCGTTCATGACCTGGGCTTCCGGGTTCAGCGGCTTGATCAGGTTCTCCACGATCTGCTGGCGCGGAACGCACATGGCGAAGGCCTTGCGCAGTTCCAGGTTGTCCGAGAAGAGCGCGCCCTTCGCGAAGTTGAAATCGAGGTGCTCCCAGGTCAGGGTGTCGCCCTGGTGGACCTGGACCGAATCGCCCAGCGCGGTAAGCTGCGCGAGCGTGTCGACGGTTGCCTGGGGCTCGATGACGTCGATGTCACCGTTTTGCAGGGCCTGGACCATGGTGTCGGGTGCGGCAAAGCGGATGACCAGTTCCTTGGTCGCCGCCGGGGTGCCGTAGTAGTTCTCGTTGGCCACCAGGGTCACGGACTGTCCGGCTTCCCAGCTGCCCAGCTTGTACGGGCCGGAGACCGGGATGAGATCGGCCGCGGGCAGCTTGCCCGGGGAGGTGTTCCAACCGGTGTTCCAGAAGGAGGCAACCTTCTTCAGCGCGTCGGAGTCGCCGGAGCGAATGGCTTCGACCATTTCCTCGGTGCTCATGCCGCCCTGCTTGGCCACGACGTGGGCCGGGCTGTAGATCATGGTCTGGATGGCGTAGTCCGGATCCGGGTTGGCGTAGGTGACAGTGAATTCCTTGCCGGCCGCATCGCCCTCGGGGCCCTTGGGGATGGTCTGGCCCAGGTCCTGCGACACCGAGTTGAACAGCGGCTTCTTGCCGTCGGCGAGGTTCGTGTTCTGCACGCCCCAGGCAAGCACCGCGTCGGCAACCGTGATGTCGGTGCCATCGGACCACTTGGCCTCGGGGTTGATGGTGTACTTGATGGTCATCGGGTCTTCGCTGACGACCTCGTACTTGCCCAGGTCCTCGTTCGGGTAGACCTTTCCGTCCGTGCCGAAGTAGTAGAAGCTGGCGAAGAGCCGGTCTGTGACGGCGGAGTTGTAGGTGCTGTAGGACTCAGGAGTCAGCCCGTTGTAGCTGATGAAGTCCTCGGCACCGACCGAGTAGCTGACCGAGTCGTCCTTGGTCGTGATGTCGCCAAGATCGGCGAGGCCGCTGTTTGCCGGCTCTACGCTGAACTTGCCGCTGGTGTCGCCCGACGTGGCCGTGGGCGTTGCATTCTGGCCGCCGGGGGCACATGCACTGAGCGCAAGTGCGAGCGCAGCGCCCACCGCAACGGCCTTTGAAATACGTTGGAAACGCATTTCTCCTCCTAAATAGCTTGATCTAAATGAAGCCGGGGTTCCCACCCGGATGCGGTCCATGCAGTGTGCGATGCCCCACACTTCAGAACCCTAGCCTCGATTCCCCCGGATGGATATAAAAACACCACTTCATATTTTCCGGCCATTCGGGCCGCCACTTGGAGACTCGCACCGCTGAACTCAACGGCCCGGAATGTGATGGGCGCTACAGCCGCGAAAAATCAAGGATCTACTTCACATTGAGCTTTGCCAACTACTACTCGCAAGTAGGCGGGGGCGGTCACCCGGGATTTATAACAGTTTGGAAACATGGCAGCGAAGTGCCTTCCCCGGCGTCTTGACCGCACCTCTGCCGGGCAATCGGGGTTAAGCACTTGGAGGGACGAACCGTCCGGTTCGTCCCTCCAAGTGCCTTGCTTCTATTTCCGAATCGTCACCGATTCCTCACGCGCGCCTACAGCCTCAAGGTGGCACCCGGGATGGAGCGAAGCAGGTTCTTGGTGTACTCGCTCTGCGGGTTGTTGAACACCTCGTCGGTGGTGGCATACTCCACGACCCGGCCATGCTGCATCACGCAGACATCGTCCGCGATCTGGCGCACCACGGCCAGGTCGTGCGTGATGAACAGGTATGTGAGGTTCAGTTCCTCCTGCAGCTTGTTGAGCAGGTTCAGGATCTGGGCCTGCACCAACACATCCAGCGCCGAGACGGCCTCGTCGCAAATGATCACTTCCGGATTCAGCGCCAGGGCACGCGCAATCGCGATGCGCTGGCGCTGGCCTCCGGAGAGCTCATTGGGGAAGCGATGCATCGTGGAAGACGGCATGGAGACGTGTTCCAGCAGCTCCTTGACCCGGGTCTGCCGGGACTTGGCGTTGCCGATCCCGTGGATCCTCAGCGGTTCCTCGATGGTCCGGTAAATGCTGTACATCGGGTCCAGGGAACCGTAGGGATCCTGGAAGATCGGCTGCACCCGGCGACGGAACTTGAACAGGTCCTTTTCGCTCCTGTTGCTCATTTCCTGTCCATCGAAGATGACGGATCCCGACGTTGGCTCAAGGAGGCTCAGCACCATTTGGGCCACAGTGGACTTGCCCGAGCCGGACTCCCCCACAATCGCCGTGGTGGTGCCGCGCTTGACCGAGAGGGACACATTGTCCACCGCGGTGAAGTCCTCGCTGCGCCCCAGGCCCTTGCGGATCTTGAAGACCTTGGTGAGGTCCTTGATCTGTAGGACGTCGTCGTCGGCGATTTTGTGTTCAACCTTCACCACGGCGTTGATTTCTTCCGCAACTTCCGTCGGCTGCGACTGCAGCCGCTTGGAGGCCAGCGAAGGTGCCGCTGCAACGAGGCGCTTGGTGTAGGGGTGCACCGGGTTGCGCAGGATTTCCAGTGCCGGGCCGGACTCGACGACCTGGCCCTTGTACATGACCACGATCTTTTCGGCGCGCTCGGCGGCAAGACCCAGGTCGTGGGTGATCAGCAGCACCGCGGTGCCCAGCTCGCTGGTCATGGTGTCCAAGTGGTCCAGGATCTGCTGCTGCACCGTGACGTCCAGCGCGCTGGTGGGCTCGTCGGCAATCAGCAGGCGGGGCCGGCAGGCCAGGCCGATGGCGATGAGCGCGCGTTGGCGCATGCCACCGGAGAATTCGTGCGGGTACTGCCCGGCGCGCTTCGCGGCATCGGGCAGCCCTGCGTCGGACAGGACCTGCGCGACGCGTTCCTTGGAATTGCTTCCCGCCAGGCCGTTGGCCTTGAGGGTTTCCTGGACCTGGAAGCCGATCTTCCATACCGGGTTGAGGTTGGACATGGGGTCCTGGGGAACCATGCCGATCGAGCTGCCGCGCAGCTCGATGATGCGGTTCTCGCTCGCGTGGGTGATGTCCTCGCCGTCGAAGATGATTTGGCCGGCGGTGACCTTGCCGTTGCCGGGCAGCAGGCCGATGGCCGACAGCGCGGTGGTGGACTTTCCGGACCCCGACTCCCCCACGATCGCCACGGTCTCGCCGGGCATCACCGTCAGGTGCGCCTTGCGCACCGCGTTGACTGGCCCCTCGGGAGTGGCAAAGGTGATGGCCAGGTCCCTGATTTCAAGCAGCGGACGGTCCTCTTGCACCGACTCGTACACGGATGGTCCCTTCAATAGTTCGCTCATGGCGCTAGCCCTTCCGTGACTTTGGATCGAGTGCATCGCGCACGGCGTCACCGAGCATGATGAAGCTCAACACCGTGATGGACAGCGCCAGTGCGGGCCACATGAGGATCTCCGGGTTGTTGCGCACGGAGATCTGTGCCGAGGAAATGTCATTGCCCCAGCTCATGACGTCCGGGGGCAGCCCCAAGCTGAGGAACGACAGCGTTGACTCGGCAACGATGTAGATACCCAGGGAAATGGTGGAAACCACGATGACCGGGGCCAGCGAATTGGGCACCACGTGCTTGACCAGGGTCTTGAATTTGGATAGTCCCAGTGACCGCGAGGCCATGACGTAGTCAGAGCTCTTGGCCTCGATAACGGCGCCGCGGGCGATGCGGGCCATTTGCGGCCAGCCGAATATCGCCAGGGTGACGATGACCGTCCAGATGCTGCGATTCTCCCGGAATGCCGGCAGCTGCATGATGATGATGGCGCCAAGGATCAGCGGCAGGGCAAAGAAGATGTCCGCCAGTCGGGCCAGGATCGCGTCCAGCCAGCCGCCGTAGTAGCCTGCCAGCGCACCGAGAACGCCGCCGAAGATGATCACCGCGATCGTGGTGAACAACCCGACCAACACCGACGCCTGGGTTCCGTGGATGATGCGCGCATAGATGTCGCAGCCCTGGAAGGTGAATCCGAGAGGGTGTCCGGCCGAAGGACCCTGGCGGGCGAATTCGAGACTGCACGCGGTTGGACTGGTGTGGGTGAACAGGCCTGGGAACGCGGCCACGACGATCACCAACAGAATGAGCAGGGCTGAGACGATGAACAGTGGCTGCGTGCGCAACGAGCGCCATGCTTGGGCCCACATGCTCAGCGGGGCCGCCGTTTCGTCGACCTTGTCGACGCTTTGTAGCGGGGTTTCCGCCAGCGGTGCCACATAGTGCTCAATCCGGCGGCTGGAGATCTTTCCGGCGCGCACTCGCTGGGCCGGAGCTACCGGTTCAATGATTTCGGGTGTTGGATTCTCAGACAAGGCGGATCCTTGGGTCAAGCCACGCGTAGAGCAAATCAACGACGAGGTTAGCGATAACAAAAACAATCACGAGGACGCTGACGACGGCCACGACGGTCGGGGTTTCGCCCTTGAACACTGCTTGGTAGACCAGATTGCCGATCCCCGGGACATTGAAGATGCCCTCGGTCACGATTGCGCCACCCATCAGGGTGCCGAGATCGGCCCCGAGGAAGGTCACCACGGGGATTAGCGAATTTCGCAGGATATGCACCACAACCACCCGGCGACGGCTCAGGCCCTTGGCCGTTGCGGTGCGCACGTAGTCGGCGTGCTTGTTCTCGATGATAGAGGTTCGGGTGAGACGAACCACATAGGCCAGGGACACCAGCCCGAGCACGGTGGCGGGCAATATCAGGTCCTCCCACGGGGCTGTCGCGCCCACCGTGGGCTTGGCCCAGCCGAGTTTCACCCCGACGATGAACTGCAGCACAAAGCCGAGCACGAAGGTGGGAACGGCGATGACCACCAGGGAAGCAACCAAAACTGTGGAGTCAAAGAACTTGCCCTTCTTCAGCCCGGCAATGACGCCGAAGATGATGCCGAAGACGGCTTCGATGGCCAACGCCATCACGGCCAGGCGCGCGGTCACCGGCATGGCCCTGGCAATGACGTCTGCCACGGGCTGTCCGGAAAATGTCTGGCCCAGGTCAAAGGTCACGAGGTTCTTGAGGTACAGGAAATACTGGACCCAGAATGGCTGGTCCAGGTTGTACTGGGCGCGCAGGGCGGATTCAACGGCAGGACTCATCGGCTTGCCGCCGGAAAGTGCTGCGATGGGGTCTCCGGGTGTGGCAAAGACCAAGAAATACACCAGCAGCGTTGCCCCGAAAAATACGGGGATCAGCTGCAGGAATCTCTTGAATGTAAACATGATCATGGAACTGCCACCGTGGGTGTTGTGGGGGTGATCGATTCGATCAAGGGACTACTCCTTGTAAGGAAGTTTGGGTTGGCTAGCGGGGATGCTTTGCCGGTTCACGCAAGTAAGGGGGACCCGGGTCGGGCCCCCCTTTCTCACGTGTTGGATCAGCGGTGGGACGGCCTACTTGCCGACGATGGCGTTGTAAACCGGAACACCGTTCCAACCGAACTCCACATTGGAGACGTTTTCACTCCAGCCGCCCTGGACAGCCTGGTACCACAGCGGGATGACCGGCAGGTCCTTGAGGAGGATCTGCTGGGCCTCGTTGAAGATCTTGTTGCCCTCTTCGACGGAGGTGGCGGCAAGTCCGTCGGCCAGCTTCTGGTCGAATTCCTTGCTCGAGTAGTCGCCGTCGTTGGAACCGGCACCGGTTCCGTACAGCGGGCCCAGGAAGTTGTACAGCGACGGGTAGTCGGCCTGCCAGCCGGCACGCGATGCGCCGGTGAGCTTCTTGGAGACGACCAGTTCGCGCATTTCCTTGAACGTCGGAATCGGGTTCAGCTCGGCCTTGATTCCCAGGGTGTTGGAAATCTGGTTGGCCATGGCCTCGATGTATTCCTTGTTGCCAGCGCCATCGATGTTCGAGGTGATGGTGAACTTCTTGTCGGCCGGCCACGGGTCGATCTTGTCGGCTTCGGCCCACAGTTCCTTGGCCTTCTCGGCATTGAAGGTCAGGACCTCGTTGCCCGGAAGGGCATCGGAGTAACCGTCCAGGACCGGAGAGGTGAAGTCCTTCACGATCTGCTTGCCGCCGAAGAAGATGTTGTCGATGATCTGCTGGCGGTCGATGGCCATTGAGATGGCCTGGCGGCGCAACTGGCCGGCCTCGCCCTTGAACTCCGGCAGGTAGCTGGCAATCGTCATGGTGGCGTTGCCCGCGTAGGCCTGGTTGACCCAGCGGTCACCGAGGTCGTCCTTGTAGTTCTGCAGTGCGCTCGGCGGGATCTGGTCCAGCACGTCAAGGTTGTTGCCCAGCAGGTCCTGGTATGCGGCGTCGAAGGTCGTGTAGATCTTGAACGTCACGCCGCCGTTGGCCGGGGTGCGGGGACCGGAGTAGTCGGCGTTGGGAACCAGGTCGATCTGGACGTTGTGCTTCCAGCCGTCCTCGGCCAACTTGTACGGGCCGTTGCCTGCCGGCTTCTCGCCGAAGGCCTTCGGGTCCTCGAATGCGGCTGCGGGCAGCGGGTAGAAGGCGGTATAGCCCAGGCGAAGCGGGAAGTCGGACTCCGCGCGGCTGAGTTCAACGGTGAAGGTGGTGTCGTCGACGACCTTCAGCCCTTCCATGGTCTCCTTGGTGGATCCCTCGGCACTGACGTCGGCGTAGCCCTTGATGGACTCGAAGAAGTACGAGTTCAGCTGGGCGTTTTTGGCAGCGGCACCGAAGTTCCAGGCGTCGACGAACGACTTGGCCGTGACGGCCTCGCCGTTGGTGAACTTCTGGCCCGACTTGATCTTGATGGTGTAGTTCTTGGCGTCGGTGGTCTCGATGGACTCCGCCAGCTCGTTAACGGGCTTGCCGTCGATGTCGTAGCTGACGAGGCCCGTGAAGAGCAGGTCCATCACGCGACCGCCGCCAACTTCGTTGGTGTTGGCCGGCAACAAGCCGTTCTGCGGTTCGGTGGAGTTTGCCGTGATGACCTTCGACGGATCTCCGCCGGCGGTTTCGTCGGCTTCGTTTTCTCCGCCTCCGCCACCACAGGCGGTCAGGGTAAGGGCCAGGGCTGCGGAAAGCACAAGGGCCTTCGAGGTGCGGTTGTAACGCATTCTTTCTCCTCAACGAGTTTGTTTGGCTGGCGTGAGCGAGTGTTTTGTGCACCGCCAACCATGGTGAGTCTCATCACTCACAAGTGACACTACTCATGAATCTCTGAAACAACTAATGAACGACTGCTTCGAAACAGAATCTTAATGAATCTGCAACTTATGACCACACAACTTTCCGTAGGCTTTGTTGTCAATAGCCGCAGAAGCCCAAAACACCCCTACAGCAAACTCATCAACATCGCGGGGTCCTCCAGGACGTGCCCGATTTCCGCCAGGAACCTGGCCCCTTGCTCCCCGTCGACCACGCGGTGGTCAAAGGAAAGCGACAGCACCATGACCTGCCGCAGGGCGATCTCGTCGCGGTGTTCCCACGGCATCTTTCGCACCTGGCCCATGGCCAGGATTCCGGCCTGCCCGGGAGGCAGGATGGGCGTGCCGCCGTCCACGCCGAAGACACCCACGTTGCTGATGCTGAAGGTCCCTCCTGCCAGCTGGGCCGGGGTGATGCTGCCGGCGCGCGCCGCACCAGTCACCGCCCCGATTTCCCCTGCCAGCGAAGCCAGGTCCATGCCCTGGGCTCCGTGGACGACCGGGACCATGAGCCCGCGATCCGTTGCCGCGGCAATTCCGAGGTTCACGTGGCCGAACTCGACGATTTCGCCATGTTCCCCATCCCAGTGGGAGTTCAGGGTGCGGTGCCGTGCCAGGGCCAGGGTGACCACCTTGGCCACCACGGTGGTCACGGTGATTTTCACGTCGGCAAGGCGCGGCAGGCTGCGCAACCGCTCCAACAACGCCATGGTCTCGGTGACATCGACGCTCAGGAACTCGGTGACGTGGGGCGCGGTGAACGCGCTGGCGACCATGGCCGCGGCGGTCGCCTTCCGCACGCCCCGGATGGGGGTGCGGATCTCTTCCCAGCTGTCGCCGCTGTCGCGGTGCGCCCGGGCCTCGATGCCGGTGCCCTCGATGCCCGTGTGCTCGGAGGCACGCAGGACATCCTCGCGCGTGATCAGCCCGTTCGTGCCGGTGCCCTTGAGCGATCCCAGGTCTATGTGGTGGTCGCGGGCGAGCTTGCGCACCGGCGGGGTTGCGCGCAGGTGGCCGATACCCCGCGGGGCTTCGTCCCCGGTCCCCACCATCCGCAGCCCGGGATTCGGGTTGGCAGGTTTTGGATCCGGGGTGCCGACTGAAGCCCTGCCCGCAGGGGCCGTGTTGGAGTGCACCGGGGTTGCCTGCGGTGCCCGCACCTTGCGTTCCCTGCGTGCCGGGTGCCCGTTGGATTCGACCGCCGCGCCGTAGCCGACCAGGGTCGGCTGGCGCTTGGCCGGCTCCTCTCCCCCGCCCTGCGGGTCCCGTTCCGGCGTGCCCGAGTTGTCGGGCACGTCGAAGGAGATCAGTGGGTTGCCGACCTCCACGACGGCACCGACCTGCTCGTAGACCTTTTTCACGATCCCGCTGAACGGGGAGGGAAGTTCCACGACCGCCTTGGCGGTCTCGACCTCGGCAATGACCTGGTTCAGTTCCACGCTGTCGCCCTCGGCAACGCGCCAGGACAGGATCTCGGATTCGGTCAGGCCCTCGCCCAGGTCCGGCAGCTTGAAGAGTTTCTCCATGGTGGCGTTCATCCTTCCTCTCCCAGCAAATCCGGTGTGCGGCGCATGGCCCGGTCGACCCCGTCGAGGATCCGGTCAAGGTCGGGCAGGTGGTGGCTTTCGAGTTTCGAGGGCGGGTAGGGGATGTCGAACCCGGTGACCCGCACCGGGGCGTGGTCCAGGTGGTCGAAGCAGCGCTCGGTGAGGCTGGCGGCAAGCTCCGCGCCGATGCCGCCGAACTTCGAGGCCTCGTGGGTGATGACCACCCGCCCGGTCTTCCGCACGGAAGCCGAAAGCGTCTCGAAGTCCACCGGCTCGATGCTGCGCAGGTCGATGACCTCGATGTCGATGCCCTCGTCCCGCGCGGCAGCCGCGGCGTCCATGGCCGTTTTCACCAGCGGCCCGTAGGCCACCAGGGTCAGGTCCGTGCCCGGCCGCACCACCTGCGCCCGGTAGAGGGACCCGGGCTCCGGGACCAGCTCGGTGTCCACCTCCCCGCGTACGTGGTAGCGGCGCTTGGGCTCCAGGAAGATCACCGGGTCGTCGTCCGCGATCGCCTGCTGCAGCATGGTGTAGGCGTCCTGCGGGTTGGAGGGCGAAACGACCCGCAGCCCCGCGGTGTGCGCGAAGTAGGCCTCGGGAGATTCGGAGTGATGCTCCGGGGAGCCGATGCCGCCGCCGAAGGGGATGCGGATGGTCACCGGCAGCTTGACGTTGCCGCGGGAGCGGAAATGCATCTTGGCCAGCTGCGAGACGATCTGGTCGAAGGCCGGGTAGACGAATCCGTCGAACTGGATTTCCACCACCGGGCGGTAGCCGCGGAACGCCAGGCCGATGGCGGTGCCGACGATGCCGGATTCGGCCAGCGGGGTGTCGATGACCCGGTGCTGTCCGAAGTCCTTCTGCAACCCGTCGGTGATGCGGAAGACGCCGCCGAGCTTGCCGATGTCCTCGCCCATGAGCACGACCTTGGAATCGCGTTCCATGGAGGCGCGCAGCGAGGTGTTCAGGGCCTGGGAGAAGGTGAGGGTTTTCATTTGGTTCCCTGCGCTTCCACGGCAAAGCCGGCGAGGTAGTTGGCGTAGTTTTCGCGTTGTTCCTCCAGCCCCGAGTGGGGATGGCTGTAGACGTGGGCGAAGAGGTCGTCGACCTCGGGGTCGGGCATCGTGGTGATGGCCTCGCGCAGCCCGGCGGCCAGCTCGTCGGCCGCCGACTCGGAGCGCTTCTTCAGCTCCGCGAGGTCCGCGCCCAGGGTGTCCAGGTGCGCGGCGATCCGATCCAGCGGGTCCTTCGCCGCCCATTCCTCCAGCTCCAGGGCGTCGCGGTAGCGCGTGGGGTCATCGGCCGTGGTGTGTGCGCCCATGCGGTAGGTGACGGCCTCGATGAATGCGGGCCCGCTGCCGGTGCGCACGTGGGCCAGGGCCGCGCGGGTCGCCGCCATGACGGCGATGACGTCGTTGCCGTCGACCCGCCAGGTGGCCAGGCCGAAGCCGGCGGCGCGGTCGGCGATGTGGCCGGTGGTCTGCCGGGCCACGGGTTCGGAAATGGCCCAGTGGTTGTTCTGGCAGAAGAACACCAGCGGCGCCTGGTAGCTCGCGGCGAAGACCATGGCCTCGCTGACATCGCCCTGGCTGGTGGCCCCGTCGCCGAAGTAGGTGATGGCGGCCGCGGTGGAGCCGTCGAACTTCAGCCCCATGGCGTAGCCGGCGGCGTGCAGGGTCTGGGCCCCGATCACGATCTGCTGGTTGGCCATGTTGACCTCGTAGGGGTTCCAGCCGCTGGGGGCCGCCCCGCGCCACATGCGCAGCATGTCGTGCGGGTTCACCCCGCGGCAATATGCAACCCCGTGCTCGCGGTAGGAGGGGAAGATGAAGTCGTCGGCCTCCAATGCCCGGCCGGATCCGATCTGTGCGGCTTCCTGGCCCAGCAACGGGGCCCAGAGGCCCAGCTCGCCCTGGCGCTGCAGCGCGGTGCCCTCGGAGTCCAGCCTGCGGATGCAGGCCATGTCGATGTAGAGCTTTTCCAGGGCCGGGACGTCGATGTCCCCCACCCATTCATCGAGCTCTTCGCACAGATGGCGGGTGCCGTCGGGGGCGATCACCTGGAGGTAGGTTTCGGGGCCCTCGGGGGCCGAAGGGTCAAACGTGGGGGACACGGTCAGCATCCTTTGCGTCGATTGCGAATCAGGATCGGCATTCCGGTGGGACGTGCCGTTCCTGCGGGCGGGGGCCTCGTCGCCGCCACCTACCTGTGATGCTACTCACGTAATGCAGTGCGCACAATCCTTGCAAGCCCCATTGGGCACCTTGCACTATCCCGGGACGCCACGCGGTGCTAATCTTGCGCATTATGCAACAACTTGACGCCACCGACCTGCGGATACTCTCCGCGCTGTGCGACCGCCCCAAGGCCAGCGCCGTGGCACTGGCCACCGAGCTGGGCCTGAGCCGCAACACCGTCCAGGCGCGTCTGGTGCGGCTGGAGGCCGGAGGCGCGCTGCTGCCCTTCGAGCAGCGGGTGAACCCCGCCGCGCTGGGCTTCGGGCTGGTCAGCTTCGTGCACATCCACGTCCAGCAGCGGCTGCTGGCCCGGATCGTCGAGGACCTCAAGGCGATCCCGGAGATCGTCGAGGCCCACGGGGTGACCGGCTCCGCCGACATCCTCGCCCGCGTGGTCGCCAGCGGCGCCGAAGAACTCTTCCGGGTCAACGGGCAGATCCTGGCCATCGAGGGCGTCGAACGGGCCGACACCTCGCTGTCGATGGCCGAGCTCATCCCCCATCGCACCACCTCGCTGATGGAGCTTCGCCTGGCCTCGGGCGGCACGGCAGGGTCCCGGTCCGCGGGCCCGGGCACGGAGGCCGCCGGCTGAACGGCGGCGCCGTAGACGGCAGGAAGCCGGCGTGAGAGGATGGGCGGCACCATGGCCGGACCCCTTTGCCGAGGAGCTTCCATCCTGCATTTCAGCACCGCAACCCCGGAACGATTCAGCGCCCTCGCGCCCGATCCGATCATTGACTTAGAAAGGCTGAGGCACAACCTCGAACGCGGTGCGGTGAGGCCCGAACACCTGGTCCTTGCCCGCGACGCGGACGGCGTCGACGTCGGGCGGGTCGGCCTGTACACCCATCCCGACGGCACCACCGTCGCCTATGCCTTCCGGCTCAACCCCCTGTGGCCCGACCCGGCGGAGCTGTACGGCGTCCTTTTCGACGGCGTCGCCCGCGCCGCCCGGGCGACCGGCCTACAGAGGGTCGAGGTGTCGGTGGTTGACCGCCAGGATCCGGAACCGGAGGCCAAGCGAGCGGCGCTGCTGGCGCGGGGGTGGGTCGTGGACAGCGACCGGCTCGAGCTGGAGGCCACGACCGAAGGACGCCTTGTCCCCGGCGACATTCCCGGGAGAGCTCCCGCCGACCTGCCGGGAGCGGACAACGGGGAGGGCCGGGTCATCGAGATCGATCCGGCGGATCGGGAAGTCGTCCGCGTCATGGCCGCCGCCATGGGCAACAGCCTGGACGACTACGACCGCACCCGTGTCGCCGAACTCGGCGCGCAGCGGGCGGCCATCGCCTACCGGGACATGATGGCCGAGGGGCCCCGAAGAGTGCCATGGCTGGCGCACCGCGACCGCTCCGGGATCAACGGCATCGCCGCGATCCAGAGGTACCCGACCGACTGGAGCCTCGGTTACCTGGCCGTGGTTCCGGGAGCCCGACGCGCCGGCGTGGGTGTGTCCCTGGCATCGGCGATGTTGGCGGCCACCGCGCGAGCGGGGGTTCGGCTGGCCACGGCGAGCGTGGCACGGGCCAATGAACCGATCTTGCGGACGCTGCAGAAGGCGGGGTTCCACCTCGCCTCGCCGAGGACGGATTTTGTGCTGCATCAGGATCCGGGAAACCGCGAGAAGTGAATCCTTCCGCCGCCGGGGCGATGCCCCGGGCACGACAAAGGCGGTGTCGTTTCCCTATGGGGGAAGGAAACGACACCGCCCATGCGCCTCGGTGGAGCCGGGCCGCAGCCCGCCCTCACCGTGGTTCTTGCCCCGCCGTTAGTGGTCGACGGCCTTTTCGGCACCGACACCGGTCAGCGAGCGTACTTCCATTTCCGCGGACTTGACGACGTCCTCGGAATTCTTGTCCAGCACCGAGCCCAACCAGCCCAGCGCGAAGGCCAGCGGGATCGAGACGATGCCCGGGTTGGCCAGCGGGAAGATCGCGAAGTCGGCACCCGGGATCATGGAGGTCGGCAGACCCGACATGACCGGGGAGAAGACGATCAGCACGATGGCCGAGCCGAGGCCGCCGACCATGGACCAGACCGCGCCCTGGGTGGTGAACTTCTTCCAGAACAACGAGTACAGGATGGTGGGGAGGTTGGCCGAGGCGGCCACCGCGAAGGCCAAGGCCACCAGGAAGGCGACGTTCTGCCCCTGGGCGCCGATGCCGCCGACGATCGCGAAGATGCCGATGACGATGACGGTGCGGCGTGCCACCTTCATTTCCTTCTCCGGGGTGCTCTTGCCCTTGGCGATGACCGAGGCGTAGACGTCGTGGGCGAAGGAAGCCGCGGCGGTGATGGTCAATCCGGCAACCACCGCAAGGATGGTGGCGAAGGCGACCGCGGAGATCAAGCCGAGCAGCAGCGGGCCGCCGAGTTCGAAGGCCAGCAGCGGAGCCGCGGAGTTCACGCCGCCGGGGGCCGCGTTGATCTTGTCGGCACCGATCATCGCGCCGGCGCCGTAGCCCAGCACCAGGGTGAAGAGGTAGAAGGCGCCGATGAGCCAGATCGCCCAGACAACCGAGCGGCGGGCTTCCTTGGCCGTGGGGACCGTGTAGAAGCGCATCAGCACGTGCGGCAGGCCGGCGGTGCCGAGCACCAGGGCCAGGGCCAGGGAGATGAAGTCGAGCTTGGAGGTCTCCGACGCGCCGTACTTCTGGCCCGGGTTCAGGATGTCGACGGTGCCGGCGGATTCGACCGCCGCACCGAGCAGGGCGGAGAAGTTGAAGCCGAAGTTGGCCAGGACCATGATGGTCATGATGAACGCGCCGGCAATCAGCAGGCAGGCCTTGATGATCTGCACCCAGGTGGTGCCCTTCATGCCGCCGATCAGCACATAGACGATCATCAGCGCGCCGACCACCACGATGACCAGGGACTGGCCCAGGCGGTCATCGATGCCCAGCAGCAGGGAGACGAGCGCGCCGGCGCCGGCCATCTGTGCCAACAGGTAGAAGACGCACACCGCGAGGGTGGAGATCGCCGCGGCGATGCGCACCGGGCGCTGCTTCAGGCGGAAGGACAGCACGTCTGCCATGGTGAACTTGCCGGTGTTGCGCAGCAGTTCGGCGACCAGCAGCAGCGCCACCAGCCAGGCGACCAGGAAGCCGATGGAGTAGAGGAAGCCGTCGTAGCCGTTGATGGCGATGGCCCCCACGATGCCCAGGAAGGACGCGGCGGAGAGGTAGTCCCCGGCGATCGCGGTGCCGTTCTGGGTCCCGGTGAAGGACCGGCCGCCGGCGTAGTAGTCCGCGGCGGTCTTGTTGTTGCTCGAGGCCTTGAGCACCACGATCAGGGTGATGCCCACGAAGAGGCCGAAGATCCCGATGTTGACCCACGGGTTGCCGACCTTGGTGGTTTCGGCGGCCGCGGCGAGGACCGTAGAGGTAAGGACGTTCATGGCCTACTCCCCTTCCTGTGTTTCGAGGCGCTTGCGGATCGCCGTTGCCTTCGGGTCGAGCTTCTTGTTGCTGTAGGACACGTAGGCGGCGGTGATGCCGAAGGTGGAGACAAATTGCAACAGGCCCAGCAACAGGCCGACGTTGACGTTGCCCCACACCTTGATGGACATGAATTCGTGCGCGTAGTCCGCCAACAAGACGTAGGCGAAGTACCACAGCAGGAAGATGACGGCCATCGGGAAGACGAAGCTGCGGTGGGTCTTGCGCAGCTCGCGGAACTCTTCCGAGTCCTGTTCCTTCACAAAATCGATGCCGGTTCCAAGGTCCGACTCCGGGGTGGTGCTCATGACTCCTCCTTCACAAGGGGTTCAAGGCGCCAGGAGCGGTGCCCTTCCCGAATCGAGCGGCCAAGCCGTCCTGTGGGGCACGCCACCTGGCATGGTGACTAAGATCACTCTGCGCCACGGGCGCACCGAGCCGGAAGGGGGCGGGCCGGGTCAACCGGCAAGCGGTCCCGGGGATGCGCCAAGCGGCACCCGGCGGCGACGAACGGCATGCCGGCCCGGGCTCCGCGTAGGCTTGGAAACATGCTCTCCACCGCACTGCAGATGACCCTGATTGTCGCCACCGTCGTGGTCGGCGGCGCCCTGGTGGGATACCTCGGGTTCAGGATCGCGCGCTCTTCCCGCGACCTGGGCACCGACGCCGAGAAGGCCACCTTCGAGACGCTGCACCGGGTCTCGGTCGCGGCCCCGCACCTGGCCCAGGGCCTCACCCCGGAGGGCGCCGCCACGGCCGGCAAGCACCTGCGCGCGCTGCTGGCCGCCCAGGCGCTGGTCATCACCGACACCTCCGCGGTGCTCGCGGTGGACGGCACGATCCCGGACGCCGGGGAACAGGGCACCGCCGCGGCGCTTGAACTCGCCGCCGCCGTGCTTTCGGCCACCCGCACCCAGGTCAAGCGCTCGGATGCCGGGGACATGGTTTGCGCCCCGATCATGGTCGGGGACGTGCCGGTGGGCACCGTCTGCGCCTACATCCCGCGCGCGGGGGCCGGGTTCGTGCGCGCCGTGGCCGAGGTCGCCGCCTGGGTGGCCGCGCAGGTGGGGCTGGCCGAGCTCGACGCCTCCCGCGCGCTGCTCATGGAGGCCGAGGTCCGCGCGCTGCGCGCCCAGATCAGCCCGCACTTCATCTACAACTCGCTCAACGCCATCGCCTCCTTCATCAACACCGACCCGGCCCGGGCCCGGGAGCTGGTGGTCGAGTTCGCCGACTTCACCCGCTACTCCTTCCGCCGGCACGGGGACTTCACCACGCTGGCCGAGGAACTCACCGCCATCGACAGGTACCTGCTGCTGGAAAAGGCGCGCTTCGGCGAGCGCATCAAGGTCTCCCTGGCCATCGCCCCGGAGGTGCTGGCCACCGCCATCCCGTTCCTGTCCCTGCAGCCGCTGGTGGAGAACGCGGTGCGCCACGGGCTGGAGTCCAAGCCGGGAGGCGGAAGGATCACCATCAGCGCCTCGGATTCCGGGGAGTACGCGCTGATCACGGTGGAGGACGACGGGGTCGGCATCGACCCGGTGGCCCTGCGGGCGGTGCTGGCCGGGACCACCGAGTCCATCCACGTGGGCCTGCGCAACGTGGACGTGCGGCTGCGCCAGGTCTACGGGGACGCCCACGGGCTGGTCATCGACACCGCCCCGGGCGCCGGCACGCTGATCACCATGCGCATCCCCAAGTTCCGCCCGGGCGTCGAGCCCTCCGCCCCCGGCCTGGCCGCGCACTAGCGCGCCGGGGTCGGTTCCCGGGGGCGTACGGGTAAAATGGCGTGCATGATTAACGTGGTCGTCGCCGACGATGAACTGCCTGCCGTTGAGGAATTGGCGTATTTGTTGTCGCTCGATTCACGGGTGGGCACCATCCACCGGGCCAACTCCGGGGCCGAGGCCCTGAAGGCCCTGGAGGAATTCGAGGTCGACGCCCTCTTCCTGGACATCCACATGCCGGCGCTCTCCGGGCTGGACATCGCCCGGGTCATCTCCCGCTTTACCCGTCCCCCGGCCGTGGTCTTCGTGACCGCCGACGAGGACCAGGCGCTGGAGGCCTTCGAGCTGGCCGCGGTGGACTACGTGCTCAAGCCCGTGCGCCCCGAGCGCCTGGCCGAGTCGGTCCGCCGCATCTGCGAGCTGGCCGAGGAGGACACCGCCCAGCCGGAAATGGTCACCGTGGAAAAGGGCGGCATCACCAAGATGATCCGCAGGGACGAGATCCGCTACGTGCAGGCCCAGGGCGACTACGCCCGCCTGCACACCAAGGACGCCAGCTACCTGATCCGGGTCCCGCTCAACGACCTGGAACAGCAGTGGGGGCCTGCGGGCTATGTCCGCATCCACCGCTCCTACCTGGTGGCCATGGACAAGATCGACACCGTCAGGCTGGCGACCGGCAAGGCCGTGGTTCTCATCGGCGGCACCGAGCTGCCGGTCAGCCGCCGCGCCCTGCCCTACCTGCGCGAGAAGCTGGCAGCCAACCGCGTCAGGCCGCTGTGAGCGAATCCGGCGCCGCCGCACCCGGACCGGGAGGATCCCCCGGGCCGCGCCCGGTCCCGGCTCCCTCCCCCGCCGACGGTCTGCCGGCGCCCACCGGCGCCCGGGTGCGGGTCAGCGCCCCGGCCGGGACCATGCTGAACATCGTCCGCCGTTCCGCCCCGGATGCCGCCGACACCTTCTACGTCCACTCGCTGATCCGCTCGCAGCTGCGCCTGGCCGCCTCGGTGGCCCTGGCATTCCTGCTGTTGCTGGTGGGCCTGGCCGTCATGGTCTTCACCTGGCCGCAGATCAACGACATCCGCCTGGCCACCATCCCGCTGCCGTGGTGGCTGCTGGGGGTCGGGGTGTACCCGTTGATCATGGTCTGCGCGTTCCTGTTCAACCGGGCGGCGGCCCGCAACGAGGCCAAGTACCGGAGCATCGCGAAGTGATCAATCCGGCCGTTGCCCTGCTCTCGGTGTTGCTGGTGTCCCTGGCGACGGTGCTCATCGCCGTCAACGGACTGCGGCTTTCGCGCACCACCGGGGACTTCTACGTGGCCTCGCGCACCGTCAAGCCCTGGTGGAACGCCAGCGCCATCGGCGGGGAATACCTCTCCGCCGCCTCCTTCCTGGGCATCGCCGGGCTCATCGTGGTCTCCGGGCAGGACGGGCTGTGGTTCCCCATCGGGTACACGGCCGGCTACCTGATGCTGCTGCTCTTCGTCGCGGCGCCGCTGCGCCGCTCGCGGGCCTACACCATCCCCGACTTCGCGCAGATCCGGCTCGGGTCCATGAAGCTGCGCCGGCTCACCAGCTTCCTGGTGGTGGTCATTTGCTGGCTGTACATCGTCCCGCAGCTGCACGGTGCCTCGCTGACGCTGGGCATCAGCACCGGGCTTCCGGGCTGGCTGGGCTCGGCGCTGGTGATGGGGATCGTCTGCCTCACCGTGCTGGCCGGCGGCATGCGCTCGATCACCTTCGTCCAGGCATTCCAGTACTGGCTCAAGCTCGCGGCCCTGGCGATCCCGGCCGTGTTCCTGCTGCTGCACCTGGGCCTGTCCGGGGAATCGGCGACCCTGGGCGGCGCGGTCTTCGACCGGGCGGCGGACCCGGCGGCCAACCAGGGGCTGTACTACAACATCTCGCTGCTGGTCGCCCTGCTCTTCGGCACCCTGGGCCTGCCGCACGTGCTGGTGCGCTTCTATACCAACCCCGACGGGCCTTCTGCCCGCAAGACCACCGCGATCGTGCTGGGCCTGTTGGCCCTGTTCTACCTCTTCCCCACGGTGCTGGGCATCCTGGGACGGGCGTACACCCCGGAGCTGGCCACCAGCGGCAACGCCGATGCCACGGTGCTGCTGCTGCCCGGGCGCATCGTGGGCGGCACCGCCGGCGACGCGCTGACCGCGATCATCATCGGCGGGGCCTTCGCCGCGTTCCTCTCCACCTCCTCGGGCCTGGTGGTGTCCCTGGCCGGCACCATCTCGCAGGACCTGTTCCGCGGGACGGTGCGCGGGTTCAGGATCTCGACGCTCATTGCCACCGCCGTCCCCCTGCTGCTGGCCATGGGCACCTCCAGCCTGGCGCTGGCCGGGGCCATCGGCTCGGTCTTCGCCTTCACCGCCTCGACCATCTGCCCGCTGCTGCTGCTGGGCATCTGGTGGCGCGGGCTCACCGTCGCCGGGGCGATTTCAGGCATGGTGACCGGCGCGGTGGCATGCGGGGCGTCGCTGATGCTGGCTGCCGCGCTGCCCAACGAGCCACATTCCTTCCACGCCCTGCTGGCCCAGCCCGCGGCTTGGTGCGTCCCGCTGGCGTTCCTGGTGATGATCTTCGTGTCCCTGGCCACCGGGCGCCGTTCCACCGGGCGCGTCGATGCGGTGATGGCCCGGTTGCATGTGCCCGAGGCACAGGGCGAACCGCTGCCCTGACCCGGGACGCTGCCCCATGTCCCCGGGGCACAAAAAATGCGGTTGGCCCGGTGCCAGACACCAAGCCAACCGCATTGAATCCTTCGAGCGCCCGTCGCTAGTCGATCGAGGCCATCAGCTCCACGACGCGGTCCAGGAACGCATCGACCTGCGACTCCTCGTAGCCGTGCTCGCCCTCGGCCCGGCGGAACTCCGCACGGCGCACCGCGTCCACGCTCATCGGGACGTCCTTCTCGAAGTAGTCGATGAGCTGGGCGCAGAGCTTGTCCACGTCCTGCACGTTGTAGCTCGAGGCGCTGGAGCGCGAGGGCCGGCGGAAGCGTTCGCCCGGGGACCGGTGCAGGCGTCCACGCAGGATCGCGGAGAGCCGTCCGACCTGCTGCAGCCAGGCGTCCTCGCCGTTGGTCTGGATCAGGGCGTCGCGTTCGCGCTGGGCAAAGACGTCCTCGAGCCGGTCCAGTGCCCCGTCGACCTCGCGGGCGCTGTAGCCGCCGCGCTGGGCCGGGAAGACGGTGCGGCGCACCATGTGGCTGGTGACAATCGAATCGTCGTCACCGTCGCCGTTGAACGTGGCGCGGGCGCGGGCGAGGAACACATCCACCTGTTTGGTGTTGTAGCCGAAGTCCTTCTCCCCCACGCGCTCAAAGGGGCTGGGGGCCGGCTGTGCCTTGTCCTGACTCACAATTCTTTCCTTGATCTCGGTATTGCGTACCGGAAAACCGGCACCTTGCGTCTGGCGGGTGGTGCGATGCCCCGGATTCGACCGGGCACGGTCGCAACGCCCTGCATATCCATCTTAGGGATGCTTTGGCACCGGTGGCCTACAGCGCGCCGGGCATCAGCAAAATGGTGAGGATATACGTCACCGGGATGGCGAAGAGCACCGAATCGAGCCTGTCCATGACCCCGCCGTGGCCCGGCAGGATGTTGCTCATGTCCTTGATGCCCAGTTCCCGCTTGACCATCGACTCGGCCAGGTCCCCGGCCGTTGCGGCGACAACCGTCGCGACCGCCAGCGGGATGCCGACCCACCAGGGTGCATCCAGCAGGAAGACCGCCGCGGCGATGCCCACCGCGGTGGCCCCGGCAACCGACCCGGCAAAGCCCTCCCAGGACTTCTTGGGGCTGATCTTCGGGGCCATCGGGCGCTTTCCGAACAGCACGCCCACCAGGTAGCCGAACGTGTCGTTGGAAACCACCAGCAGCAGCATGGTGGTCACCAGCAGGTGCCCGTCCGGCTCGTTCAGCAGCAGCACCGCGAAGCTCAGCAGCAGCGGCACCCACGTCAGGACGAAGAGGCTTGCAACGATCGAATGCACGGACTTGGCCGGGCCCTCGATGATGCGCCACAGGAAGACCAGCAGCGCGCTGGCGGTGAACGCCATGCCGAGGGCCTCGAGGCCTCCGTAGTACGCGGAGAACGGCAGGGCCACCCCGGCAACCGCCAGCGGCACCAGCGGCGTGTCGACTCCCCCGCCGTTCAGCGCGCGGGAAACCTCCCAGCTGCCCACGACGCCGAAGACCGCCACCGTGGCGACGAACGCCAGCGGCAGCCAAAACAGTCCGGTCAGCACCACGGCCAACAGCACCAGTCCCACGACGATTGCCGCGGGGAGGTCGCGTCCGGCCCGTGAGGGCTTGGTCCGCTTGGCCTTGCGGCCGCGCCTGGTCGATGGTTCAAGCCCGCCGGGTTCCGGCGTCGGCTCCGGAAGGGACCCCGCGGCTCCTTCGCTCGGCTCGGTGGGATTGGACATTAGACTTCCAGCAGCTCGGCTTCCTTGCGCTTAAGCAGGTCGTCGATGCCGTCGGTGTGGGACTTGGTCAATGCGTCGAGGTCCTTTTCGGCGCGTGCGCCTTCGTCCTCGCCGACTTCGCCGTCCTTGACCAGCTTGTCAATGGCATCCTTGGCCTTGCGGCGCAGGTTGCGCAAAGCGACCTTCGCGTCCTCGCCCTTGACGCGCACGACCTTGACGTATTCCTTGCGGCGCTCTTCCGTCAGCACCGGCATGATCACGCGGATGGTCTTGCCGTCGTTGGACGGGTTGGCTCCGACCTCGGAGTCGCCCAGGGCCTTTTCGATCTCGCGCAGCGCAGTGACGTCGTACGGGCTGATCATGATGGTGCGCGCGTCCGGGGTGGCGAAGGATGCCAGCTGCTGCAGCGGGGTCGGGGTGCCGTAGTAGTCCACCATGACCTTGGCGTACATACCCGGGTGGGCGCGGCCCGTGCGAATCGCGGAGAAATCCTCCTTGGCGGATTCGATGGTGCGGTCCATCTTGTCGGCAACTTCGGCGAGGGTTTCCTCAATCACGGTCTACTCCTTAGAATCGGCTCCCAATACGTGGGCTGGCCGGGTAATTTTGGGCTTGTGAACAATCCTATGCCACGGACGGGCGTGGCACGGGGCACCTAGATGGTGACGCGGGTGCCGATCTTCTCGCCAAGGATGGCGCGGGTGACGTTTCCGTCGCCCTCCATGCCGAAGACCATCATCTCCAGCTTGTTGTCCTTGCACATGGTCATGGCGGTCTGGTCCATGACGCGGATGTCCTTGATGAGCGCTTCCTCGTAGGTCAGGTGCTCGAGCTTGGTGGCCGTGGGGTCCTTCTTCGGGTCCGCGGTGTACACGCCGTCGACCCCGCTCTTGGCCATCAGGACCACGTCGGCGTCGACCTCGAGGGCGCGCTGGGCGGCCACGGTGTCGGTGGAGAAGTACGGCAGGCCGGCGCCGGCGCCGAAGATGACGACGCGGTCCTTTTCCATGTGGCGGATGGCGCGGCGCGGGATGTAGGTCTCGGCGACCTGGGCCATGGAGATCGCGGACTGGACGCGGGTGTCGACGCCGGCCTGTTCCAGGAAGTCCTGCAGGGCCAGGCAGTTCATGACGGTGCCCAGCATGCCCATGTAGTCGGCACGCGAGCGGTCCATGCCGGAGGCCGAGAGCTCTGCGCCGCGGAAGAAGTTGCCGCCGCCGACCACGATGGCGACCTCCACCTTGCCCACGGTCGCGGCGATCTGCTCCGCGATGCCACGCACGGTGACCGGGTCGACGCCCAGCTTGCCGCCGCCGAAGACCTCGCCGGAGAGCTTCAGCAGGACCCTGCGGCGACGCGGGGCGGGGGTGTGTTCGTGCGTTTCGAGGGTTGCGTCCATGGGGTGTCATTCCTCCTGCGTGCGGGTCGGTGCCGGCCCACGTCGTTGCTGTTTGGGATTGGCCTGCCCACGGGCGCTGGCGGCCTGGGGCTGGCAGGAAAAAGGGGCGGCCACCTTGAAGTGGCCACCCCCTTTACCTTGGTGTGAAGCAATTGGTTACAGGTGCCGGGGCTCCGTGAACCAATTTACCTGCTGTCGAGCCGATTAGGCTCCGACGCGGAAACGCGAGAAGGCGGTGGCTGCAACGCCGGCTTCTTCCAGCACCTTGCCCACGGTCTTCTTGGCGTCCTTGGCGAATGCCTGGTCGACCAGCACCTGCTCCTTGAAGAAGCCGGTGAGGCGTCCTTCAACGATCTTCGTCAGTGCGGCTTCGGGCTTGCCCTCGGCAACTGCGGTCTCCATGGCGATGCGGCGCTCGGACTCGACGATCTCGGCGTCGATGTCGTCGCGGGACAGCACGGTCGGTGCCATTGCGGCGGTGTGCACTGCAACGTCGTGTGCAACGGTGGCAGCGGCTTCGCCGGCGCCGTCCACTGCAACGAGGACGCCAACCTGGGCCGGCAGGTCCTTGGAGGTCTTGTGCAGGTAGGCATCGACCGATGCACCCTCAAGACGGGACAGGCGACGGACGATGACCTTCTCGCCCAAGACTGCGCCCTCTTCGGTGACGACGTCGGCCAGGGACTTGCCCTCGACGTCGACAGCCAGCAGGGTCTCCAGGTCGGCTGCGCCCGAGGAGACGGCAACTTCCAGGACCTTGGCAGCCAGTGCGATGAACTTGTCGTTCTTGGCGACGAAGTCGGTCTCGCAGGAAAGCTCGATCATGACGCCGACGGTGCCGTCGACGACCTTGGCGGCAACGAGGCCTTCCGAGGTCGCGCGGCCCTCGCGCTTGGTGGCGCCCTTGAGGCCCTTGATGCGGATGAGCTCCATGGCCTTGTCGGCGTCGCCGTTGGCCTCGTCGAGGGCCTTCTTGACGTCCATCATGCCAGCGCCGGTGCGCTCGCGCAGTGCCTTAATGTCAGCAGCGGTGTAGTTTGCCACGTGCAACCCCATTCATAAGTGGTTTTGAGCTTTTTCGCCGAAGGACGGGCCATTGTGGCCCGTCCCGCGGTTTGTCCCGGGCTGCCGGCGCTCCCCCGCAAGGCGGGAAAGCGCCGGCGACCCGGGACCTTGGTTTTGTGACTACTCGGCCGAAGCGGCCGGTGCCTCTTCTGCAGCCGGAGCTGCTTCAGCGACAGGTGCTTCTTCAGCAACCGGTGCGGCTTCAACAGCTGCTTCAGCTACCGGAGCGGCTTCAACAGCAGCTTCAGCGGCCGGAGCCTCGGTCTTGCCGGCTTCGAGCAGTTCGCGCTCCCACTCGGCCAACGGCTCGGCCGGGGCTTCGGTGTTGCCTGCAGCCTTGTTGTTGCGGGCGATGAGGCCAGCGGCAACGGCGTCTGCAACAACGCGGGTGAGCAGGTTGACGGAGCGGATGGCGTCGTCGTTGCCCGGGATCGGGTACTGGACTTCGTCCGGGTCGCAGTTGGTGTCGAGGATGGCAACAACCGGGATGCCCAGCTTGCGTGCCTCATCGATGGCCAGGTGCTCCTTCTTGGTGTCGACAACCCAGAGGACCGAAGGGGTCTTCGTCAGGTTGCGGATACCGCCAAGGTTGGTCTGAAGCTTGGTCAGCTCGCGCTTGAGCAGCAGCAGCTCCTTCTTGGTGTGGCCCGAACCGGCAACATCCTCGAAGTTGATCTCTTCCAGTTCCTTCATGCGCGAGATGCGCTTGGAAACGGTCTGGAAGTTGGTGAGCATGCCACCGAGCCAGCGCTGGTTGACGAAGGGCTGGCCAACGCGGGTAGCCTGCTCCGAAATTGCTTCCTGAGCCTGCTTCTTGGTGCCAACGAACAGAACGGTGCCGCCGTGGGCAACGGTCTGCTTGACGAACTCGTAGGCGCGGTCGATGTACGACAGCGACTGCTGCAAGTCAATGATGTAGATGCCGTTGCGCTCCGTGAAGATGAATCGCTTCATCTTCGGGTTCCAACGACGGGTCTGGTGTCCAAAGTGAACGCCGCTGTCGAGCAGCTGGCGCATGGTTACGACTGGCATGTCGCAACTCCTTCCGGCAGTAGCTGGCCGGCCCATCACTGGACCGCGGTAACTGCCATTGTTATCGGTTGATGGTGCGCATCCGGAATTGGACGCGACCCCTGGCATGGACGGAACGGCGAACCGTTCCCGCCAACACCCCAACCGACGAGAGTCGGACCGTGGGCCTGGCGGTCGCACGCGGCCGGCCGCCACGAAGGTGGAGGATTTGGCCGCATGGAGCGTTCATGCGCGAAGTCAGTTTCATGTGTTCTTCCTTTCGCGCAGGCGAGAAGAAGGCACAGAGAACCGCGTGTTCCAGTGTACTACAGGCAGGTGGCCCGAAAATTGACCCATCCGCACAAGCGCAAGGGACGTGCATCACATGCCGGTTGCCTCCACAGGGCGGCCGCCATCAGGCCGCGGGGCCGCCAGAACCCAACATGCTTGGGGCATGAAAATCGTTTCGGCCTTGGCAGGTTTCACGATCGGCACCCTTGTGCTGCTGGCCCCGGCCAGCGTTCCCCCGCCCGTCCCCGGCCAGGCAAGCCAGCGCGCGGCCCCCACCGGCGCGTGGAGCTGGCCGCTGCCCCCGGTGCCGCGGGTCGTGCGCGCATTCGACCCGCCGGCCCAACGTTGGCTCAGCGGCCACCGGGGCGCCGACCTGGAGGCCGGCCCCGGGGACACCGTCAGCGCGCCCGCCGGCGGCATCGTCTCCTTCGCCGGGACCGTCGTGGACCGGCCGGTGATTGTCATCAACCACGGATCGGGATTGCTCTCCAGCTTCGAGCCGGTGCGCAGCACCCTGGCGGTCGGTGCCATCGTCTCGGCCCATGACGAGATCGGCGTCGTCGGAACCGGCGCGCACTGCGATGCGCGGTGCCTGCACTGGGGCCTGCGGCTGGACGGTGAATACATCGATCCGTTGCTCACGATCATCGACACCCGTCCCTCGATCCTCCTGCCGCTGGATTAGCCCCGGGGCAGGCCTCGGGGCCCGAACTCGCGATCCGCGTTCTCATAGACCTTGACCATGAGACCGGTCTGCCGGCTTTGGAGGAACGATGCCGGGTCGAAGGAAGAGGTCTGCGGGCCGCGGCCCGAGCGCAGCTGCTCGACGCAGTTGCCCAGGGCGCTGGCAAGTCCGGCAACCGAGTCATCCTCGGTGAGCCAATAGACCCCGTCCGGAAGGTCCTCGGCGATGCTTCGGTCGCTGAGCAGCGACGGCGTGCCCAGGGCCGCCGCCTCGTAGACCGTCATGCCCTGGGTCTCGAACCCCTGGGACGTCTGGACCAGGGCGTCGGCCCGCCTGAGCTCCTCAAGCATTTGCCCGTAGGGAACCTTTCCGCGGATGATTACCGTCGGCTTGTCCATGGACCGGGCCTTGGCTTCCGCCTTGGCCCGGTCCGCGCCGTCGCCGAACACATGGATCTCCGCGTCGACATTTGCGGTGGCAACCGCGTCCAGGAACGGAAGCAGGCGCTTCTCCGCGCTGAACCTGCCCACCCACGCCAGCCTTGGCCGGGGACCCGGTTCGGCCGGTGGCCGGGCCAGCAGACCCGCCGCAATCTCGTCGTCCATGCCGTTGGGAACGACATCGACGTGTGCGAATACGCGTTCGTCCTGCAGCAGTCGGGCGAAGTGGCTCGAGGGTGCGGTCACGCGTTGGGCGTGGTCGGTGAATCGTTGGAGGTACGTCCAGGCATCGGCCGCCACCGGCTTGCCGGTGCGCAGGAACGCCTTTTGCGCGAGGCCGAACCCGCGCTGGACCAGCCCCGGCAGCGGCATCGTTGCGGCGATTCCCACATCCAGCCGATTGTGCATGGTGTGGACGACCGGCAGGTTGTTGGCCTTGGCGAAGCGGTAGCCGATGATGGCCTGCCAGAAATCGGCCTGGACATGCACCACGTCCACCGGCCCGCGACCGGCGATTGCCTGCGCCAGCACCTTGTCGCTGTGGTTCCCGGGGATGCACAGCGAGTACTCCCCCGGACCCAACGGAATCGAGGGCAGTCCGACGATGGCCGGGTCGATTTCATGCTTGCCCCGGTACCTGGGCGAAACGATCGTCACCCGGTGTCCGGCCAATTCAAGGAAGCGCCGTTGCAGCCGAACGGAGGTTTGCATGCCCCCGAGGGTGTCTGGGTGTTGGTCGACGAAGATGACGCAATGCATGGACCGGTCTCGTCCTTTCAGCGGTGGTGCTTGGAGATAAACGTTTTGCAGGCGCTGCATGGGCCAAGGCACAGCAGCGGGGTCGATTCCCCGTCGCAATTCGAGCCTAGCGGAACCCGCGGCAGTCGCTGCGGACGACGGCAGGGTGCGCCCTGCCATCGTTCGGCTGCCGAGATGCCGGGTTTCGGCCGGGAACTACCACCAAAACTCCCATCAAACGCCCGATAAGTACGAAGAACGGCCTAGCCGGAATCCCTCATTGCGGGATCTGGCTAGGCCGTTCGTGTGTAGGGCGGGTGGGGCTTGAACCCACGACAAAAGGATTATGAGTCCTCTGCTCTGACCAACTGAGCTACCGCCCCAATACCGGGTGAACCAGCAAGCATTCCGCCAATGACGGCGATCACTGAAACATCCCCAGCCATCCTAGTGGATTCCGACTCGGGTTTTCATCTTTCCCTGCCAAAAACCCATGGCCAGGACCGCAATCAGGGAAGAAAGTCCTCCGCGGCGGCACCGCGGTAGATCGACTCGAAGGTGTCCATGGTCTTGCTGTGGCTGTGCAAGGCTGCCTTGGCATGCCCCGCCTTGCCCATCATGGCTTGGTCCTCGGGGGCCATGGCCAGGATGGAGTCCAGCTTCCCGGCCAGTCCAGCCCGGTCACCGGGCTCGAACAGGTAACCGTTGACCCCGTCATCGACCAGGTGCGGCAGCGCCATCGCATTGGCCAGCACCACGGGTTTGGATGCCGAGAGGGCCTCCAATGTCACCAGGGACTGAAGTTCCGCCGTGCCGGGCTGGCAGAAGACGTCACAGCGCAGGTAAGCACTGCGGAGTTCCTCGTCGTCGACGTGTCCCAGGAAGTGCACGCGGTTTGCAACCCCCTTTTCACGGGCCAGCTTTTCCAGCGGAGCACGCTGCTCACCGCCGCCGATGACCTCGAGGTGTGCGTCGGGGACCGTCTTCATCAGCGTCAGGGCGTCGATGAGCTCGTTGACATTCTTCTCGACAGCCAAGCGGCCCACGAACAGGATCGTGGGATAGGGATTGCGGTCGATCGACTCCGTGGCCCCGAGCTCATAGTTGCTGGACTCGATCCCGTTGGACAGCGGGAGGACCTTGCCCAAACGCGCGAACTGGGTCATGGCGCGGGCCGCCAGCGGGGTCGGCGTGGTGACGACATTCGCCTTGCCCATGATCTTGCCCATGTCGCGCCAGGAATTCCGCGCCACGATCCGCTTGAACCACTGCGGGAACGGCAGGAACGGGTCCAGGTTTTCCGGCATGAAGTGGTTTGTGGCCACCGTCCGGACGCCCTGCTTGTTGGCGAAGGCCAATGCGCCCTGGCCGATCATGTAGTGGCACTGGGCATGAACGACATCAGGCTTGATCTCGTTGAGCAACTGCTTGATCTCCGGATTGACTTCCCATGGAAAACAAATGCGGAAGTACTCGTGTGTCGGCACCGCATGCGAGCGCAACCGGTGGACGGTTGCCTCTGGCAGGACCTCGGTGACGGTGGGCCCCTTGTCCGGCCGGGTCGCCATGACGTGCACCTGGTGTCCGCGTTCGGTCATGGCCGTGGCCAGTCGATGGCAAAAGACTGCTGCGCCGTTCACGTCCGGATGATAGGTATCAGCCGCAATCACGATTTTCAATGGTTTCTCGCCCGTCACGGGGTGTGTTCACTCCTTGACATGACCGCTTTTCGAGGCCACGCTTGTCGTTTCATTGTCTTGGTTGGGCAATCGCAGGAATTCGGCAATGTCTATTTTCCATCGGTGACCTTGGTGCGACGCTTGGCTTCGGCCTTGCGTTCAAGCACGTCCGGGTGATGTCGCGACAAGGCGATCACCCCTACGATAGCAATGCAACCTGCGCCCACCATGCTTAGCGCGATGGCGGGTTGGACATTGGGATCCAACTCACCCAGGATCACAATCCCGATGGAGATCCCAACGATGGGGTCGATGACCGTCAGCCCGGCAATGACCAAGTCCGGAGGGCCCTTCGAATAGGCATTCTGCACGAAGTAGGAACCCAGCAGTCCCGCAACAGCCACGGCAATGACGGAGTACCAGGAAATGTTGGCCAGGAACCGTCCGTTGGGTACAAGCAGGGTCACGGAAATGGTGCGCACCAACACGGCCACGAACCCGAAAAGGACCCCGGCGCCCAGAATGTAGAAGAACGCGCCAAGCCGATGGGGGAAGAGCACGACGGCTCCACCGAATACGGTAACGGCGATCGCCAGGATCAGGATAGTGATCAGTTCCTGGCCACCGGTGATCCGGTGCTCCTCGGCACTGACCTCGATGGCCAGGAAGACGAATGCGGCGCTGCCCACCATGCAGGCAATGATCGCCAGGATGGTGGGCCGATTCATCTTGATGTGGTGCTCACGGGCATTGACGACCGTGGTGATGACCAGCGCAATCGCGCCAATGGGCTGGACCACGGTCAACGGTGCGCTCGCCAGGGCGTACACGTTCAGGCTCATCCCCATGGCCAGCAGGAGCAGCCCCAACACCCAACGGGGCGTCCTGAAGAATCGGAGCATCCCGATTCCGGTTACGTCGAGTCCGCCGGCGCTGGCACGCACCGCGCTGGATTGCCGTTGCGTTCCAAAGGCCAGAAAGAACGCCCCGGCGATTGCGGCCGTGACCGCTAGCCAGACCATTCAGTTCCCGATTTCAGCGCCTTGGCCTTGCGCCGTGCCAGCACGAAGTACTGCGCCGCCGCAATCACGTGAAGCACGCAGGCCAGGGCCAGGGCCCAGGTTGCAATGTCGCCCAGGATGGTTCCCTTGCCCCAATTGGTGTTGCCCAGGAGCAACAACGGCGTTCCGACCAAAAGCAGCGCTGTTCGGAACTTTCCAAGGTTGCTGACCGGGAGGTTGGGATTGCCCCGAAAGAGCACCCATGCGTTGACGATCAAGACCACATCGGGGATCACAATCGAGAACACCAGCCACGCCGGGGCAATCTCGGTGGCAACAAAAGTCGTGGCGATGACAATTAGGGCAACCCTGTCGGCGACGGGATCGAGCCATTTGCCCACGGTGGAGATCTGGTCGAGGCGGCGGGCAGCATAGCCGTCGATCCAGTCGGAGGAACCCAGGATTGCCAGGGTGAGTGTCGCCCAGCCGTAGTGCATGGTCAGCGTCTGCCAGACAAAGAGCGGCACCAACAGGAATCTGAGAACAGTTATCAGGTTCGGAACCGTCCAGAAGGTGGTGAGCTCGCGGTATTCAAAATTGTCGCGTGTTCCCGCTCCAAAGATGCGCATGCCCTCCTCTTTCATGGTCTGTTCCGAGGTCCTGGGCTGCTGGGCCCATCAATGGTTTTTGTTGAGTTCCGGTTACCGGATTCCTGCTTTCCGATCCGCGCTGGATCGGCAAGCAGAGGGGGAACGCTTCAGGGATGTCGGCCTGAGCGCAACGGGCCGCTGCCTACTTACGCACCAACTTGCGCAAGAAGACAAAGAACATCGTCACCGATCCGGCCATGATGGCCAGCGGCCGCCAGCGTTCGCGCAGGGCATCCTTGGTGTTTTCACCTTCGAGGCCGCTGAGGGACGCGAACTTTCCAGTTGCCTTTTCCGCCCCTTCGGAGAGCTTCTCCGAAGCGCTGTCCGCAAGGTGTCTTGCCTTGCCGGCGGCCTTGGTCACCGCGTCGCCGGCGGCCTGTCCGGCGTCCGAGAACTTTTCTCCCAGGTGCAGGGGCACTTCAAGTTTTTGTCCCAGCCCATCGCGATGCAGGGCGATCTCCTCGCGACGTTCACGGGTACGGATGATCAACTCGTTGTGCGTGGGCTTCTCGGCCTTTGCCTCACGAGCGTCTTCCTTCTTGGCGTCCTTCTCTTCCTTCTTCTTCGATGGCTTCGGCTCATCGAGCGTCGAAACATCGAAGGCGCTGCCGTCCTTGACAACCCCGAGGTCGTGCCGGATTCCGCGGATTGCTTCCTCAGGCACCAGCGGCATGGCCTTCTTGATCTTGAAGAAGGCGAATGCCGCAAGGATCAGTGCAAGGACCAGGAAGCCGGCGGCCACGTACAGCGCGGCCAGCCAGGGATCAATGACGGTACCGATTCCCATGACCAGGGCCACGACCAAGGCAATCACCATGAGGCCAAGCAATGCCAGTGCCACAATTCCGGCGCCGGCCGCAATGCCGACGCTGATGCCCTTTGACTTGAGGACGTTGGCGGCAATGCGCGCTTCGTCAGCCAATTGGTTGGGGATCAGCTGGCTTAGTCCGCCTACCTGTCCCTTGATGGTTCGTGGCGTTGACTGGTATTGGGTGCCAGTCGATTCCGATCCAGACATAGTGTCTCCATTTCATGCGGCCTCGGCCCGGTCCGCTCCACCCAAAACTATCACCCGGACGTGCTTAAACGGCTCAACCTGAAGAGGTACACCCAGGGTATGAGATCGTGTGGAGACGAGGAAACCCCGCCCTCCAATGGAGAACGGGGTTTCCTGTGTACGCTCCTCCGACTGGACTTGAACCAGTAACCCTTCGATTAACAGTCGAATGCTCTGCCAATTGAGCTACGGAGGAATGAAGCAGGTAAAACACTACCAGAGCCCCGAATGTAATCCCAAATCGAGTTCGGCCCGTCAGCTCCGTGCGCCCATGCCCACCGAGCGGGCGGCCGCTACCGCTGGCGTTGGACCCGTGTCTCGTCCCAGACCGGCTCCGCGGACTCGTAAACCTTTCCGTCGGAACCGAACACCAGGAACCGGTCAAACGACCGGGCGAACCAGCGGTCGTGGGTCACGGCCAGCACGGTACCGACGAACGATTCGATGGCCCGCTCCAGCGCCTCCCCCGAATGCAGGTCAAGGTTGTCGGTGGGCTCGTCAAGCAGCAGCAACGTTGCGCCGGAAAGCTGCAACAGCAGGATCTGGAAACGAGCCTGCTGTCCGCCGGAGAGGGAATCGTATTTCTGCTCCGCCTGGCCGGCCAGGCCGTAGCCGTCAAGCGCGCCGGAGGCCGCCTCCCGGGCCATGCCCGAGCGGTGCTCGTCGCCTCGGTGCAGGATGTCCAACAACGTCCGGCCCAGGAGATCGGGGCGGCTGTGGGTCTGGGCGAAGAACCCGGGACGGATGCGCGCCCCGAGCTTCACCGTTCCATTGTGCGGGACCTCGGCAATCTCGATTTCCGAGACCGGCAGGTGTTCGCGTTCCGGGTCGGTTCCGCCCGAGGCCAACAGCCGCAGGAAGTGGGACTTGCCCGAACCGTTTGAGCCCAGGATCGCCACGCGGTCCCCGAACCAGATTTCGTTGCTGAAGGGCTTCATCAGCCCGGTGAGTTCAAGCTTCTCGGCGACGATAGCGCGCTTGGCCGTTCGCCCGCCCTTGAGCCGCATGTTGACGTTCTGTTCAAGCGGGATGGCCTGGGGCGGGCCCGCCTCGAGGAACTTGGCAAGCCGGGTTTGCGCCGCGTGGTACCTGTTGGCCATGTCCGAGCGGAAGGCCGCCTTGTTCTTGTACATGTTCACCAGCTCCTTGAGCTTGGCGTGCTCTTCGTCCCACCGCTTGCGCAGTTCCTCGAAGCGTTCATTGCGTTCACGCCGTGCGTCGACGTAGGAACCGAACGCGCCGCCGTGGATCCATGCGGTCGCCCCGGAGTGTCCGGGCTCGAGCGTGACGATGCGGTTGGCTGCGTTGTTCAGCAGTTCGCGGTCGTGGCTGATGAACAAGACGGTCTTCGGCGAGGCGTTGAGCATGGCTTCGAGCCAGCGCTTGCCCGGGACGTCGAGATAGTTGTCCGGTTCGTCAAGCAGCAACAGCTCGTCGGGGCCTTCGAAGAGGGCCTCAAGGACCAGCCGCTTTTGCTCGCCGCCGGAAAGCGTTGATGCCAGGCGGTGGGCGGCGCGGTCGAAGGGCACGCCGAGCGCAGCCATGCAGACCTTGTCCCACGCGGTTTCCAGCTCGTAGCCGCCGGCGTCTCCCCAGTCGATGATGGCCTGGGCATAACGCATCTGGATCTTCTCGTCATCGGATTCCATCATGAGCAGCTCGGTTTCATCCACGGCCTTCGCCGCTGCCGCCAGGTCTGCCGAGGCGGTGGACACCAGCAAGTCGCGCACGGTGGAGTCGTCACGCACCTGGCCGACGAACTGCCGCATGATGCCCATGCCTCCGGACCGGCTGACTGCACCTTCATCGGATTTGAGGTCGCCGGCGATGATCTTGAAGAGCGTCGTCTTGCCAGCCCCGTTGGGGCCGATCAGTGCCGTCTTGCTGCCGCTGGTCACCTTGAAGGTGACGCCGCCAAGCAGTTGGGTGCCGTCGGAAAGAAAATAGTGAATGTCGGAGACATCGATATGAGCCACCTTCCCATCCTACTGATCCCCGGCCCCGCGCCCCACCGGGTCGCACCGGGGACGGGAAGGACACCCGGAGCGTTTTATCCAGCTGCATTTGGTCGCGCAACGGGGCCGATCACCAGCTGCCGCTGGTCGCGCACCCAATGGGCGCCGGTGTCCCGGTGCTGGGCCGCAGTGGCGAAACGGTAGCGGTAGGTAAGCACGCGGATGAATTGCGGCGGTCTCCCGGAAAACGGGTCGTGGCGCAACAGTGCCAGGGTCCGGGCGTCGGCCTCCAGCAGCCTGGCCAACAGCTCGTAAAACCAGCGCTGGTGCACCGAGTCCAGCGGCAGGAACCACATCATCCAATCCAGACGCAGGTGGTAGGGCGCGAACTGGCGGGGCCTCCTGGACACGTCGCCCGGTTTCCCCTTGAACCCGTATTCCAGCCAGGTCGCGTCCTCGGGCGAATTGGCTTCGGTGCCCTCGATGACGACCTCGATCCGTTGCCGGGTGACCGTGCCGAAGGCCCCGTAGGCGTTGCCCAATTGCCAGCGATTGAAGGACGCATTCATGCGCTGGCGGGAGGAGGACAGGTTGCGCAGCGCCGGAATCGAGAGCCCGGCCAGCAGCAGCGTTCCGGCCAGCACCACCGCGGTCCACCATATCGGCGCCTCGACTCTCGGACCCGTTTCCGGGGGCAGCCATGGGATGAGCCGTCGCAGCACCGGGTCGCTGATCCGGCAGAACGCCAAGACGATGGTGAGCCAGTTCAGCCATGCGAAGTTACCGGTGGCCACCAGCCACGATTGCGTGGCAATGACGATGGCCGCCGCGATGGAGGCAATCGGCTGGGGCGCAAAGAGCAGGAACGGGATCGCCAGTTGAGCAGTGTGGTTGCCCACCGCCTCACAGCGATGCCACCATCTCGGGGCCAGGTGGGCCCGGCGGCTGAACGGGCCAGGCATCGGCTGGGTCTGGTGGTGGTAGTACATGGCCGTGAGGTTTCGCCAGGCCGGGTCCCCGCGCCACTTGATCATGCCGGCGCCGAATTCCAGCCGGAACACCAGCCAGGCAACCAACAGCAGGATGGTTTGCGGCGGCGGGACCTGCCGGGAACCGAGCAGGCCCACGGTGAACCCGGCCTCCAGCAACAGCATTTCCCAGCCGAAGCCGTAGAAGACCTGCCCCACGTTCACGATCGACATGTACAGGCCCCACAGGACCAAGAAGCCGGCCAGCGGCAGCCACGGGGGCCCTGCCTGCGGAAGCCCTGCCACCAGCACCGAGGAGATGGCGATCCCGGCGGCGCACACGGCCACCAGCTTCCGGTCCGAGTACCCGATCCGGCTGAACAACGAAGGTCCGTGGGCACCGGGTCCCACAAGCAGCCGGGGCACGGGAAGCAGCCCTCGTTCTCCGACTAGGGCCCTGAACTGGTTCAGTGTAGAGATGAAGGCAACGAGGTAGATCAGCGCCACCCCGCGTTGCAGGATTTCGCGGGCCATGCCGTAGTCGTGCGCCGCCAGCCACTCCATGGCACCAGCCTAGATTCACCGGGACGCGGTGGCCATGTTCGGCCGCCACCCGACTGGTCGCCCTTGATGTGCGCGATCCGAGAATCGGCTCATAGGTCGGGAAGTGTGTCCGCCAGAAGCCTGCTCCCCATCGCTGGCACGGCAAAACGGGGTTCCCGATAACCTTGGGCCAGTGGTTCCAGTAGTGGGCATCGGCCGTTTGTCCGGACGGAGGATCGACGGCGTAGCCACTGCCACAGAACCGCCCGCCTCGGCCAAGACCGCCCATGTCCAGACCCCTCAACGACCATTCAACTCCGCGGCAAACCAGCCCGCAGGACTTAGCGGGATTGGCTCACCGTCTGCCGGAACGATGCCCCGTACGACGTTGACGGCAGCCGATCTGTTTTGTCCTTGCGGAGCCTGGAGCGCAACGTCCCCGACTTCGGTTCCGAATCGTAGAGCCCGCGCTTGGTAAGCTCGGGAACAACAAATTCAGCGAAATCGTTGAGCGATCCCGGGCTCACCAAGGGATTGATCATGTATCCATCGAGACCAGAGGTTGCCGCATGTTCTTGAATCTGGTCTGCAACATTCGCCGGCGTCCCAATGAATAGCAAGTCTGTGCCGCGGGTGACGTTTTCGAACTTCCGGCGAACGTCTCCAGCAGTCAGTGGTTTATCCGTCGGAGCACCCTTAACGACGTAGGACGTCAGGCCGTTGGAATCCGTGGTGAGTGGTTCGTTATCGGCATACTTGCTCAGGTCAATCCCCGTGTCCCCGGCATAACTAACCAGCTGTGCCTCCAGATGGTAGTTGCTTTGCAGGTCGTCGTACTTCTTTTGCGCCTCGATAGTGGTGGGTGCGGTGATGATTCTGGCCAACGCCATCGATCGAATCTCGCCCGCGGGCCGGCCTCGTTCGGCGGCACGACGATTAATGTCTCCCAACCCGGTGGCAATTTCGTTCGGGTCCTTCTTGGGTAGCAGCACCATTTCGGCGTGCTTAGCGGCAAACTCTCGACCACGTGGTGACCAGCCGGCTTGGTAGAGGGCGGGGGTTCGCTGTGATGACGGGGAGGTTAGCGATGGCCCGTCAACCCGGAAATGTGGGCCGGCGTGATTGATGGGTTGGACCGAACCCGGACGGGCATAAACCCGTTCCGCCTTATTCGCCACAACCGCGTCCGCCGCCCAGCTGCCTTCAAGAAGTTTGTAGATGACGTCCATGAATTCGTCGGCCCGCTCATACCTATCGGCGTGCTTTAGCATCTCGTCCATGCCGAAGTTGCGTGCCGCGCTGGAGAGATAAGAGGTCACGATGTTCCAGCCGATACGGCCGTTACTGATGTGGTCCAGGGTGCCAAATCGCCGGGCGAGCGCGAACGGGTGTTCATACGTCGTCGATGCGGTAATCACGAACGCAAGACGTTCGGTCAGTGCAGCCAAGGCAGGTACATAAACGAAGGGGTCATTCGCCGGAGCCTCCACTGCCCAGCTGAGCGCTGCATCGGCAGACCCACCGTAGACGTCATAGAGACCCAACACGTCTGCGAAGAAGAGCGCGTCAAGGTTTGCCTCCTCGGCGGTGATGGCAACATTTTTCCATCGATCCAGGGAATTGACCTGGAGACGGTCATCCAGCGGGTGAGTCCACAGGCTCGGTGCGCCGCCGCAACCAACGCTGGCCTGCTCGTAAAGGGAAAAGAGAAGTGGGGAAGGGGAAGAATCGCTCATCGAGTCGTGGCGCTTTCGTTCAAGTTGGCCGCGGAACGGCGACCATGGCGGAGGTAAAAGAAGAGGTAGCAAGCGGCCACAAAGG